>NZ_JAUBTL010000021.1:0-87689 GCF_036702475.1 Microcoleus sp. D2_18a_B4 | reverse complement strand
CTTCCTTCTTCCTTCTTCCTTCTTCCTTCTTCCTTCGTCTCTCAAATCCAACTTAGCCCGCAACTCTTCCTTAATCCGATTTAAAATAGAATCCTCATCCAAAGAAGACAAAATCTTGCTCACCACAGCCTTTGGCCCATCATCTCCCCAAGAAGCACCATTAGCCAAATAAGCCTTAGTAACTTGACCGATTCCGTAGGAAGAAACCCCCGCAATTGCAGCTTGCGTCACCGCCACAGACAAATAAGGCCCTAAAGCCAAACCCCCCGTCGCCGGCGTCGCCAAACCCAACAATCCCTTCAAAGAACTCAAACCAAAATTAGCCAACAATTCACCCGCAGTAATTCCGCCCATACTAATCGCAATCTTTTGCAGTAATTCCACCGCGCCCGCTTCCGTCATCGCAATGCCGTAAACTTTAGATAAAGTTAATATCATCACCACATCAATTACCGCACCGCTAAGAATATCAACTACAGTAATTGGATTAAGTGCGATCGCCACCGATTTCGTCATTACCGCGTTCCAGATAATTCGATTAGCCGCGTTATCTCGAATCTCCATTTTTCGCTGCACCAACTGCTCGTTAATATCCCCTGCACAGAGCATCGTATTCAGCGCGACCAAAGATTTGCCTTCCCGGTCTAAAATCTCCAAAATCTTTAATTTTAAATCTTGCACTTGTGGCAAACTGCGAGTCATTTGCACGCCCATACTTCCGTCGGGACGGCGCACCGCCCTCGCCGTCAAAGGCGAAGCCGCCGCCATCACAATTTCATCGGGAGACAACAATTCTCTCACGCGATCGTCTCGAATTTTATGATAAATTGCCAGCCTGTCTGCATCAGGATACTGGTCAATTTTATTAAACACTAATAACATCGGTTTTCCGGCTTCCCGCAACTGCGAAAGTGCTGCGTATTCCACCTTTGTAATGTCGCCAGCAACTACAAACAAAATCAAATCTGCTTGTTGAGCAACGCGACGCGCCAACATTTCGCGAGTTTCCCCGTCAACTTCATCTATTCCCGGAGTATCGATTAATTCTACTTGCGACAAACGGTAAATAACTGGCGAAAGTCGTAGCGTAGCGGGGCGTAAGCCATCGGGCAAATTCTCATCAATTCCCTCTCCGACATCCCACTGGCCAATAGTCGTGGTGCGAGTCACCCCGTGAGTCGGGCCAGTTTCAAACACATTTTGACCTAGCAGCGCGTTCAAAACCGAAGATTTTCCCCTTCCCACCATCCCAAACACAGCTATTTGCACGCAAGCGCGCTCTAGCTTGTCGAGCATTTTCTCCAACCCGCCAATTTCCGGTTCCAGTCCAGTTCGCTCTTGAACTGTCAAGTCGAGATTTTCTACTATATCTCGCAGAGCATCTTTAGCGTGGCGCAGGTTGAGTTCTGCCTGAATGTCTGCGAAGCTTAAAATTGTGTCATCTAATTCGCGATCGACATTTGAAAAATCCGAGGCTTCAGTCATTGTTCCCTTATTTTATAGTTCTGTTTTGTTTAAAGTTTCAGCCAATACAATGCTATTCTAGCTTTCTCTGTCTGCTTTGTACAGATATCTCAAATCTCTCTCTGTGAACTCTGTGTACTCTGTGGTTAAAGAATTCCGAACCAATCTTATTTTTTTTTAAGGATCTATGACTAAATTAATCAAAATAGCCAGTTATCCATTTTTTTTCCGAATCCCAATTTTTCTGTTAGCTTTATTATCAATCTGGTTGCCCCTAGCAGCACCAATTTACTTGTTAGTTAAAGATAGCAACCTTGCAACTATTCTCACTATGGCGCTGTTGTTTACAGAGTTTCTCTTTTTGGTGCGGATCTGGGGAAAAAAGGTTTACGGACAAACCCAATTACTCAAAAGTTACGGTTTAATCAATACGCGAAAAAACGGTTTTGAGCTTTTAATCGGATTGGCGATCGGGCTTTTGCTCACTTTCAGCTTATTTGCGGTGCAAGGGCTGTTCGGCTTAGTCGCGTGGCAAAATTCTGATAATTTGCCGAGAATCATCGCAGAAGGGCTGTTAAGCGCCCTTGGAGTCGGTTTTGCGGAGGAGTTGGTATTCCGGGGTTGGTTGCTGGACGAGTTGCAGCGGGATTACAATTATAGAATATCTCTGTGGGTGAATAGCCTGGTGTTTGCCCTATCTCATTTTATCAAACCTGTCGCGGCCATGCTGCAGAGTTGGCCGCAGTTTCCGGGGTTGTTGTTGCTGGGTTTGATTCTGGTTTGGGGAAAACGATCGCGCCAAAATCGCCTCGGTTTGTCGATCGGGCTTCATGCAGGTTTAGTCTGGGGATATTACATTATTAACATCGGGCAGTTAGTGCGATATTCGGCATCTGTCCCCGATTGGGTAACAGGAGTTAACGGCAATCCGCTAGCTGGGGCGATCGGGCTTTTGTTTTTGAGTGTCTTGGCCTTGGGAATGCGGCAGATGTCCGAACGTTCAAAAGGTTCGCAGTCAGGACTTTAGTCCTTCTTCCCAAATTTTTACCCTTTATTCTTTAGTCTCTTAGAGAGGGACATCGTTTGTCTAGACGCGGTTTCAACCGCCGATTCCTCTACTCTACAACCAACCTTGGGAAATTTTTATGCAGCTTGCTGAACTTCTACCACACCTGAAGCATTTGCCTCACGCTGACAAACTTTTACTACTGCATTTTCTCCAATCGAAATTACTCCAATAATCACACATAATTTTCCTAGAAAATTAAAGCAAACTATCTAGCACAAACTCCTACAACTATTTTGAATTTGCTGCTGTTTTAGCAAAGGCTTGATCAGATTAAAAAGCAGTAAATTATGGTTGATAAAGTCCGATTTACGTTTACTGAAATCGCTCCGCAACTGGGTGCATTAAGTACATTGCCTTACTTGCCACTAACCTTAACTTATCAGAATAGCTCTTTAAGTGCATCAGCCTTGCTATCGCTAACCCAAATCATTTATTATTGATGTTAATTGTGTTATACTGAACTCATACAGACGCAAAAACCATGCTAAGTGAATCTTCGCGCTTTGTTTACGGCGATGAATTAATTACCGCAACAGAATTGAACCAGCAACCGAATCGAGTTCTAGATTTGGCGATGGATCACCCTGTCACTATCACTCGCAACGACCAGCATTTTGCTTTACTGCGCCGGGAAGAGATGACGTTGTGGGTCAAAGCTGCGACGCTTTCTTTGACTGTATTTGAAGTGACTGCCGCTGCTTACCGGCTGCGATTGGGAGAAGCGATTAGTTCAGAAAATCCCTATCACTGGCTGACAGCATTTGACTCAGATGAACTCAGCGAATTGATTGCTGAATTAGAAAAAGCTTACCGACTTGCTGAGTCGGAATCGGGCGCGTGGAATCAGATTGAGATTGTAATTCATGAATGGCATGAAAGCGCTAAAGCAATTTCTAGCCCGGAACTCGCAGCAGCTTTCAGCGATGAAATTGACGAAGTTTTGCTGACACCACCTCAAATAGAAAGCACTACTGAATCGACTCAGGTATGACGCACACTCCACCCACTCCAGACGATTCAGAAAGCGGGGTTTCCTCTGAAGAACTTTCCGCACCTGTACCCGTGCTTTCCGAGTTGGTAATCTCGCCTGAAGAAGCACTTACAGCACCCCGAACATCCCTATCTACTCAAGAAAATGCAGCCGAAATTATCGCGCAATTGCCTGAATCGCCCTGGTTAGTAGTAGCAAAAAACCGACGGGTTAACCGGGATTGGGAAGCTTTATTGTTACGTGTCCCTGAAAATGCTCGTCGCTGCTATCAAGATTTATGTACTAGCCCGATGGTGAGAAAACCGAGGAGAGTTTTTCCGTTAAAAGGCAAACTTTATCAAGGTGCGTGGGAATATGAAGTAACAAGTTCAGACAGAGTATTTTATGTACCGGATGAACACAAACGCAAGGTGCTTGTTTATTACGCGGGAACCCATCCTAAATCAGCACCAACTCCTCCGTAAATAAACCAGACTATTTCAACTTTTAGCGTTGGAGTTTGAGCCGATTTATCCACCAAATTTTGATCCATGACTCCACCGGCTTATCCAGCAACAAACCCGACTCCAGCAAAAAAGCATTATCAGATTAAATTGATATTTAGAGATTATTTAGGTTATAAATTATTTCTTGAGAACGCTTGAGCGCAATAGTAGCAATCGCAGATAATAAGGGAAAATTATCGTCATAGTCTGCTTGATTTCGATATCGGCGCAACACTGCTAAATTATCGGCGATTAATTGACATCTTGAGTCAGGATTAATATCAAATTCTTGCCAAACATAGCGGTGAATATCGCTAGTTTTTGCCAGGAAATGACCAAGAATTTCTTGATGGTACAAGCCCCTGGATTTATCCGTGGAATCAATCGAAAATCTAAAATCGAAAATCCTCAAGCCCCCGCATTTATCCGTGGGATCAATCTAAAATCTAAAATCTAAAATCTAAAATCGATTGACCTTGTTTATCTCGCAAATAGTTCCGCGCTAAGATAAAAGCAGCATAATAGGAACGACTGATAGCATCCCTCAATCGCGCCTCCTGTTCAGCAGGAATAGTTGCTTGACCAGCAAGTTCTTTTGCTAAATTTAGGTATTGCGACCAATCAAAACTCATCAGTATATTCCAAAATCGTATAAAAATACTCCCGAATTTCATGGGATAATCGCCGAGACCAATTTTTACGCAATTCATCTTCTCTATCCATTGCTTCATCGGGAGCGAGGTCTGTTAAGATGATTGAGAGAACCAGATGAACATAGTTAGGAATTTCCGGGTCATTGATGACTTGAAGTAATAGTTTTTGTTCGGGGAAATAATTGCTAATTTGAACGGGTGCTTCTAGCAGAACGGGAAGTAAAAATGGATTTTTGTTAAGAAAGTCAATAACTTCTGTTTGGTCTCGGAAAATGTATGATTTTTCTAGGGTTTCAATGTCTGATTGGGAAATGAGGAAAGGCGCGACTCTGGGTGCTGATATCTTTTGTAAGATTAAGGATGCTATGGCATTTTGTTCTGCTTCGGGTAGTTGAGAGACGGTGGCAAAAGTTTCTGCTAATAGGTTATTCATTTTGTAAATCTCCTATGCGACTATTCGTGAGAAAAATCAATATTTCTAATTATAATCTGTTCGGCGGTGAATCTGAAAAAAAAATAGTTTACTACGCTGGAACCCATCCTAAATCAGCACCAACTCCTCCGTAAATAAACCAGACTATTTCAGCAGACTTGTCTATACAGAAAGCATTGACACAATGACAGTGATTTTCCCAAACAGAACTTACGCACAGGTGGCCAGAAACCGGGTTTTTTGAGGATATCCTTCGCTGTACTCCACAGATTAAGTAAAAAACCCGGTTTCTTTGTCGGGAGTGCATCCACGAGTGCAAAAAAAAATCGAGTCACCAGAGGCGACCAAAAAAGTGAAAAAGAAAAAAGAGTAAAGAGCAAAAGGGCAAAATAGCAAAGAAGAGTCCTCGCGGGGAAAACTAGGACGACGAAGAAACCGAAGCAACCGCTACGCGAAAACCCCAGCTCCTCCACCTGAGATCCGACGAGTTGTAGCCACGATTGGCACTACGGCAATTGACCGCATAGTTGAGCCAGGAGCCACCACGCAGCACCGGGTAATTACTATCTCCACCACTTTCCCAGGCACTTCCATCATTCGGCGCACCGTTATAATTATCGTGGTAAATATCTTGACACCATTCCCAGACATTCCCGTGCATATCATAAAGTCCAAAGCTATTGGGTGGAAAACTACCCACAGCAGTTGTTGTTTCACGATAGATTCCCTTCGGTGCAGAACCGTAGGAATTATTGCCACGATAATTAACTAAATCCGGGGTAACTGTGTCCCCAAAATGAAATGGAGTAGTTGTCCCAGCCCGACAAGCATATTCCCATTCCGCCTCACTAGGAAGGCGATAGCTTCTACCCGTCTTCTGAGACAATCTCACACAAAATTCAACAGCATCATTCCAAGAAACGTTTTCTACAGGCAGGTTTTTACCCTTGAAGTGAGAAGGGTCGGGTTTAAGGTAATACTGAATTTTGGGCAATTTAGCTACTGCTGCCCACTGTGCTTGATTAATCGGGTATTTCCCCATCAGAAACGGTTTGATTGTCACCTGATGTTGAGGTCTTTCATAGTCATCGCTTTCTGCTTCACTTGCAGGTGCACCCATTTTGAAGTTGCCTTTGGGGATAGAAACCATTTCTAAAGTAACGCCATTGGCGATAGTTTCTGTAAAAACCTGTGCTTGACTTTGGCTGCGCTTGATGATTTGCCCCTTTGAATTCACTGTCACCGTTTCAAATTGAACTGTTTTTAGGGAATTTGACAATACTTTTACAGGTTGAGGCGATTTGTTCCCCAAACTTTGATACACCGTTCGTGTCGGTGGCGGTGGTGGTGGCGGTGGTGGCGGGAAAGACCGCGACAAAGATAAAATTGCTTGCAATGCTTCCTCTGCATTTTGATAACGCTGACTGAAATTGTCGCGCACCATTTTATCTAACACATTTGCTAAATTATTACTAACTTGCGCCCGATTTCGCCAAATAACTTCTCCCGTCTGCGGATCTTCTGCTAAGGTATGAGGAGGTTGACCAGTCAATGCTTGAATCCCAATCATCCCCACTGCATAAATATCGCTACACAGTTTAGGTTTGCCCTTCGCTTGTTCGCTCGGCATATAACCAGCAGTACCAATTGCAATAGTTAAGCTAGTTTGCTTTTGAGCATTCACAACTATTGTGCTAATTTCCTTGACAGCGCCAAAGTCAATCAAGACAATTTTACCATCTTGGCGACGCATTAAATTATCAGGTTTAAGATCGCGATGAATCACCTTTTGCTGATGAACAATTGCTAAAATTTCTAAGATATTGTGCAATAATGTAATAGTATATGATTCGCTTAATTTTTTACCTGGAATCAGTTCTTTCGTAAGGTCGTGTCCGGCGATAAAATCTTGCACCAAATAAAATTCCCCATTTTCCTCAAAGTGGGCGGAAAGCTTGGGGATTTGGTCGTGTAGCTTACCCAATTTATACAGAGTTTGGGCTTCCGTCTCGAATAAGCGTTTGGCAATTAGTAAAAGGTCAGGGTCAGCGTTTTGCGGTTTAAGATGTTTGACAACGCACTGGGGATGTCCGGGTAAGTCTAAATCTTTGGCTAGGTACGTGTGCCCAAAACCGCCTTTCCCCAAGAATTTGATAATTTGATAATGATTGCGGAGGGTACGACCCAGCATAGTTTTCAGGGAATGCAGTGGAAGTTAGGATATATTGTCGCACAAGAGGAAATTAGATGCTTAAACTCAGAATCGTTTCCACAATTATACTGCTAGTTAGTGCCAGTTGTTCATTTCCCGTACAAGCACAAAATCCTGCACAAATAAAGCAAAATAATTCTTTAGTTCAAGTGCAGCAAACGCCAGAACAAATTATCAATGCTTGCGTGCAGAATCAGGCTGAAACTCTGCCCAATCCTTTTACCGATGTACCTTCCAATCACTGGGCTTACAAAGCTGTTTTGACAATGTATTATTGTGGGGCTTACCGAGAAGGGATGAACCCTGATTTAATTAAAGAATCACTGGAATCGGGACCTCCTACTAGAGAAAGTTTGCCTTCCCGATCGCCCTTTCCCAATTTCCCATTACAGCCATTTCCCGTGATTAATTAAAGAATTAGTGGAATCGGGAGATACTACTAGAGAAAGTTTGCCTTCCCCAGCGCTTTATCCCTTCCCATTACTAAGATTTTAAAACTCAGCCCGAACCGTAAACGAATAATCGCCACCTGGTTCTAATTGATAATCCCATTTTTCCAGAAAACGGTGCAGCGGTTCCTGAATCAATGCCCTACCCTGAGAAGGCTCAAGAATCAGTGTTTTTTCTGACGTGAAACGCCACTGAAACTGCCACTCAAAATTGCCGGCAGTCACTTCACCCTCAATCGTGCCTTTTTGCCAAGATTGGCCAGTAACCCGGACATATGCAGTTGTTTCAGGCAAACGTCTCGAACTCACCTTTTTGTTTCCGCGTTTGTTTCTGCAATTGTGCGACTATTGTAAAGGCTCATGGCTTTTTCTACTCCTTGGTGCAGACTCAGTTCCACAGCTTCTACAACCAGTTTAAGCACTTTCTCTACTAACTGACTTTCCTCTGAGGAAAATTTTCCTAAAACGAAGGAAATCGTATCTTTCTCATTTTTAGCAGCATCGTTTTGAGGTTTGCCGATGCCAATCCGCAGGCGGGGAAATTTGTCTGTGCCCAAATGAGAAATTGTCGATTTCATGCCGTTGTGCCCGCCGGCAGAACCGGCAAGCCGCATTCTCAATTTCCCGATCGGCAAATCCATATCATCGTATACTATTAATACCGACTCCGCAGGTATTTTGTACCAATCTGTCGCCGCCCGAATCGCTTGACCCGACAGATTCATGTAAGTAAGCGGTTTCAGCAAACGGATTTTCTGTCCCCGCGGCCGGTTTCCCTCGCCAAATATGCCTTGAAATTTGCGATTTTCCGACAGCGAAATCTGCCAAGATTTAGCCAAGGCATCGACAGCATTAAAGCCTATGTTGTGTCGGGTGCGATCGTATTTAGGTTCGGGATTTCCCAACCCAACTATTAGCTGGGGAATCACTAACTCCGCTGGTGTTTCCGACTTTTGAGTGTTGTTCATTTAAATGTCTGCGGTATCTTCCTTGGGAGTAGCCGCCGTGAGTTTTTCAGTTGCCGGTTTGCTGCTAGTTGCTACTGCTTCTTCTAAGTGCTTAGCTTCCCGCGTGAACTCCGACTCAAAATCCCGCGAAGCGTCTTGAAAGCCCCGAATTGCCTTCCCCATACTCCGGCCGATTTCAGGTAATTTTTTCGGGCCAAATACCAATAGGGCGATCGTAAAAATAACGGCCATTTCCGGCAAACCAATGCCAAAAATATTCATGGTTTTTCTCCTGCAATTTGTTTAGTTACTTCTTGTTTATTTATGGCAAAAGTAATCGGAAAGGGTAAGGAAAAACGGGAAAACTTAGCTTTTACCCTTTCTCCTCAACCCTAAGCTTTTACTTTTAGCCTTACTGTTTTGCGATCAATTTTTAGCGGCCTAGGCTCGACCAATCCATATCCACACTCTCCAGAATCAGAGAAGAGTTGTAGATTTGCAAAATAATCAACAAGAACACGAAAAACAGTCCAATGAACACGCTCATCAATAGCGTGGTTCCCCAGCCGGGGGCTACCTTGCCGTATTCCGAGTTAAGGGGTTTGAGTATATCTCCTAACCAAGTCCGTTGTGCCATAAGTCACCTGCAATGAATCTCTACAGAAAAGTTTGACATATTTCTACCGCTAATTGCGATCGCAATTTCTCAGAAATGCTGCAGGGGGACTCGGAAAACGGGGAGTGGCGGTTGGCTGCCATACCGTACAGCGCCTAAAATCACGAGACTTTCAGACGGATTGTTATTTTTTGTAATATTATAGAGTGGAGCACTCATAATCGATCAAAAATATGGAACCTGCAGCAGTTCTTGGCATTTCACTGGGCGTGTGTCTGGTGGCTATCACCGGTTTCTCGATCTACACGGCTTTCGGCCCTCCCGCTAAGGAATTGAGAGATCCTTTTGAAGAACACGAAGACTAAAGAAGAAGGAAGGCACAACACGGATTCGGACACGGATACACGGATGAATTTAAGTGTGTTTCCAGAGATCTCCTATTCTCTGTCTCTCCCTCTCTCCCTGGTAGATATTCTTCTAGGGGTGGGAAGGGAGTGATGCTGTGGGGCGATCGCCGATCGCCTACTCGTCAATGGTATATTTTTCATAAATACAGTAAATCTCTATTCCATTTAAGCTAAAAATTATCAAGTTTCAGGGCAAAGCATAATGGGCAATACCTTTGGGCATTTATTTCGGATATCGACATTTGGGGAATCTCACGGCGGCGGTGTCGGAGTAGTAATTGACGGTTGCCCGCCCCTGGTGTCGATCGACGCATCGGAAATTCAAGCCGAACTCGATCGCCGTCGCCCTGGCCAAAGCAAAATTACGACACCTCGCAAAGAAGCAGATACCTGCGAAATTCTGTCGGGGGTGTTTGAAGGCAAAACTTTGGGAACGCCGATCGCAATTTTAGTCCGCAATCAAGACACTCGCCCCCAAGATTACGGCGAAATGGCGACAACTTACCGCCCTTCCCACGCTGATGCTACCTACGATGCCAAGTACGGAATTCGTAACTGGCAAGGCGGAGGTCGATCGTCCGCGAGAGAGACAATTGGTAGAGTAGCAGCAGGGGCGATCGCTAAAAAAATTCTCAAACAAGCAGCAGGAGTCGAAATAGTCGGCTACGTCAAACGCATCAAAGACTTAGAATGTGTCGCCGACCCGGACACTGTTACCTTAGAACAAGTAGAAAGCAACATCGTCCGCTGTCCAGATGCCGAATGTGCCGAAAGAATGATTGAACTGATCGAAAAAGTTCGCGACAGCGGAGATTCGATCGGCGGTGTAGTCGAATGCGTCGCCCGCAATGTACCCAAAGGACTGGGAATGCCCGTATTCGACAAACTCGAAGCCGACTTGGCCAAAGCCATCATGTCCTTGCCCGCCAGCAAAGGCTTTGAAATTGGTTCGGGGTTTGCCGGGACTCTGCTCAAGGGCAGCGAACATAATGATGAATACTATACTGATGATAAGGGTGTAATTCGTACAGTGACGAATCGCTCTGGCGGAATTCAGGGTGGCATTGCTAACGGCGAAAATATCATTTTGCGGGCGGCATTCAAGCCGACTGCGACAATTCGCCAGCAGCAGCGCACAGTTACCCGAGAAGGCGAAGAAACGCTGCTGGCTGCCAAGGGACGGCATGACCCTTGTGTTTTGCCAAGAGCTGTGCCAATGGTGGAAGCGATGGTAGCTTTAGTGTTGTGCGATCATCTGCTGCGCCATCACGGACAATGTGGAACCTTAAAGCCTGAATTTTAAAATGGAAATCAGCTTGTCCTCAGTAGCGGCAACTCCCGTTGATTGCCCTCAACCCTCCGAATCAATAAAAGGTATAGATGATTTTGTAGTACAGTTTTGGGGCGTGCGGGGCAGTGTTCCGACACCCGGACAGGAAACTGTTCGCTACGGCGGCAATACTTCTTGTTTGGAAATGCGCGTCGCTGGCAAACGCTTGATTTTTGACGGCGGAACAGGCTTGCGGATGCTGGGAGACCAGTTGGTGCAAGAAATGCCTGTGCAAGCTTATATGTTTTTTACTCACTATCACTGGGATCACATTCAAGGGTTCCCGCTGTTCGCCCCAGCTTTTATCCGCGGCAATAGCTTTGATATTTACGGGGCGACTCCGCCGGATGGAGATTGCATGAAAAGGCACTTCGTCGAACGGGTGCTCCACTCGAATTCGCCGATACCGCTGATGGGTTTGCAGGCAGATTTGAATTTCTACGAACTCAATCACAACCAGACGATGATGCTGGACGATATTGAGATTAGGACGGGATCTCTGAATCACCCCAATACTGCTATGGGATATCGGGTGACTTGGCAGGGACGATCTGTTGTTTACTGTTCGGATACTGAACATTTTCCCGATCGGCTAGATGAGAATGTCTACAATTTAGCCCTCGACGCTGATGTGCTGATTTATGATGCGATGTACACAGACGAGGAATATCACAACCCCAAGTCTCCGAAGGTGGGTTGGGGACACTCGACTTGGCAGGAAGCGGTGAGAATGGCTAAGGAGGCCCGCGTGAAACGAGTGGTGATTTTTCACCATGATCCGGCTCACACTGACGATTTTCTCGATCGCATCGCCGAAGATGTGCAAATCGCTTTTCCGAAGGCTGTCATGGCCCGCGAGGGTCTTATTTTGCCGATCGGCTTCTGAACATTTGCCCTTGTGAGCTCGATCGAACCATCAACCGATCGAACCATAATTGTTATGTGAATATGTGGATCGGGTCTCGCGCCCCGATCCACAATTTTTTTTAATATGCAGCAAACTCTTAACTGCATGGTATAATTCTTGCTTGTTAAGTTTTTAGGCACAGTATTTAAGGTTTTTTTTATTCTTCAACCGCGTCCGCAAGACGCCAAGACGTAAGATAATTGGAGGATTGCCAAGGGTGAAAAGGAGACAGTTTTGAATGTCAACAAACACGGGGAGGCGAAGATATCGCACGCCTGAGTGCTAGTCTGAGGCCAGTAGACTTCCAGAAGCCTTGTTACAGATTAATTATTAAGGACAAAAACTGAAGTTATAGCTCGGATCAAATAAAAGCGCGATCGGTTTTTTGGGCTCATGAATATTGACAAGTCTCAAAAGCTAATAGCTTTTAGGTACAAACTGAGAAAATTTTCAGCAGTCAATTTGACTAACCAGAAAGAAACGATCGCTCTGGCGTTTGGCAGTAGCTGCGGCAAGCGAATGTTATGACTTGACTATCAAAATGGGAAATTTACGTTTTAGATCTTCAGCAAATCAATACAGATGGATTGCCCTAGGCAGTTTTGCTGTAATTATGGGTATTTCAGGCGCCCTGGCCTACCGCCTCGCCCCGCCCCCCGGATTCATGGCTCAAGGCACTCTCACTTCTAATAATCCGCCCGTCAAATTTTCGACCACGGGCACGACAATTCTCAAGCAGGGAGAGCAACTCACCCCGGAGGTTCTCCTAGCAGATAATGTTGTCAAAGCAGTGGCAGATGCAGTTAAGCTCTCGCCCCAGCAAGTTCGACAAAATGCTAGTGTCAAGATTTCTAAGGCGGAACAACCCCTAGAAATTGTGGTTGGGTATCGCTCGCTCGATCAGCAGCAAGCAATCCAAACGGCGGATATGTTGATGAAGGGCATGGTTGAAAAAAGCCGCCTGATTAACAGATATCGGTGGCAATCAGTCAATCAGTCGCTCAACCAACGCTTGGCACAAGTCACTCAAGACCTGAAACAAGCTCAGCAAAAACTCGACCAATACGAAAGAGAGCGCGCTCGCCTGTTGCAGCAAATGAAGCTTCAGCAAGACTTTTACAACAAAACTCAGCTTGCAATGGCGGATACGCAAGCGTCGGAAAAAGAAATGGTTAGCAGTTTGGCCGCTGCTACAGTGCCACAAATTGTGGCGACGCCCACGAGCGATCCGACAGTGCCTCTGATTTTGGGAATTGGCTTGCTGTTGGCGATTTTGGTCAGCCGCGGTTTGATTCCTTCGGTGGCGGATTGGAGGTACAAAGCAGCTTTTCAACGAGAAGAGAGCGAAAGGCTCCAAAGTGCTTTGTACCGACTGATCAAAGAAGGCCGGGGCGAAATCACTCTGGTGCGGTTTGCGATGGAGACGCGGCTGTCGCCGGATGTGGCTCAGCGTTTTTTGAACCAACAAGCTGAAGTCTTTAATGCCAATTGCGAAATTAAAGACGACGGCAGCATCTTGTATCACTTCCACATTTAAAGGGCTGGGGCGATCGCGCTTCACAGAAAAATTTAGCCGATCGGGCCCTGACTGCTTGATCGGCTTGTTTTTTTCTTAATCTGATATCTTGCACCATTGTCAGCAACAGGCTTTTCGGCCTGTTCCACAAAATATAAATTTTCTTGTGGAACAGGCCGAAAAGCCTGTTCATAAAAGACTAATTGAGAAGGGTGCAACATCTCAGTTAATAGGACTTATATCAGGTTCGGTCGATCGACTATCCCCCTCTAGGTAGGCGCGGGTTTAGGGCATCTATAACTTATACTAATACTACAGATTTTGGTGAACCCGCCGACGCGAGCTGGCGTTGCGGTGATTTTACCCGACATCAGATTACGCTCAACCCGGTTTCTAAGGTTGTAGGATGCCCCGCAGCTAAAAATTGCTCGATCGACATAGGTGTTGAGTAACGTAGAGCACCCGAAGATTGTGCCAGTTCGTCCCAGACTGGCTAAAAAATATTTTTTTTGTGTTCCGCTTGCTTTTTGCTTAAATATATGTACAATTATAAAAAATAAGTAAATCTACGGTTGCTTTTTACCGGACTTACCGGATTAAGGGTACTTTATCCTTAAATATTTCTTAAGTTAGAAGTCAACTCAGTAGAAATGCTGTAGTATAGAACAATAAGCGATTCAGGGATGTTATGTAGTTTCACATCAGAAACTCGATCGGGCAAAAGCCTAGAATCAAACTCCCCGACTGAAAGGGTACATTTTCACATTGAACTTTTGTAATAACCGAGAGGCTAAATCATGATTTTGGAAATAATTGGTTCTTCTTTCCTAGCTTACTTTTTGCTAATGTCGGTCGCTAATTACGGCGACACTGGAATGTAGATTAGTTAAGGCACTTATGCACCGAGACATAAGGCAGCAGGCAAAAAAAGCTGTTTGACAACTTGTTGACAACTTCGATTAAGTCTCAGCTTGGGCCATGTCTGTCGTGTCAGAGTAGTGTCTGATCAAACAAAAAAATGGATGAAGGAGTCGTTAAGTACCGCTGTGACTGGGAAGAAGCAGACCCTGTAGCTGCCCGGAACATAGCAGATTTGATGGACTGGCGCGATCGGCTCCACGCTTGGGGATTAATTGGCGTCTACGAAAATGGCATAGGGTTTGGCAACGTCAGCGTCAGACTCGGCAATTCAGGCCAATTCGTGATTTCGGGAACCCAGACTGCACACTTGAAAACTCTGGGACCAGAATTCTACTGTACTGTTACCGAATTTAACTTAGAAAAAAATTTCCTCGGCTGCCGGGGCCCCGTACAAGCTTCGTCGGAGTCCCTGACTCACGGGGCCCTGTACCTTCAGAGAGAGGAGGTGGGCGGGATTATTCACGTCCACAATCCTAAGCTATGGCAGCAAATGCTGTTTAAGATTCCTACTACTAGAAAAGAAATACCTTACGGCACTCCCCAGATGGCCTTAGAAATGTTTAGACTTTTTGAGGAGGAGAATTTGGCGGAGCGCAAAATTCTGGCGATGGCCGGTCACGAGGACGGCATTATCTGTTTTGGCAGCACCGTGGACGAAGCTGGCAAAGTGCTTTCGGCTGCGATTAATGAGATTGGAGTTGAGCGTTGATCTCTCGAACGGTTGATCCCTCGCCTCGGTTGTGGTAAAGAACGAGCATCAAACTCTCGCAACCAGCTCAAAAATTGCCAAGTGCCTCTTGCCTCTGTGGTAATGGAAAGATATTCTAAATAGCAGATATATACTAGATCTAATCGTAAAAGCTGAGAGTCATTGTCAGTAACCCAGCCCTAAAGGGACTGAGCTTGGTCCCGACTGATTGAGCAAGCTGTACTGACCAGCCTAAGACTTTAGAAGTCTACGTTATTTGGGTCATGACACTCCTTGAATGCGACGCTAGTTTTCCGATCTGTCGCTTGTAGTTAAACAGCCTTAAGGTCACTGAGGCAGTGCTGCAAGCTTAACAAGCTCTTATAACATTGGCGAAGCGAACATTACCCCGAAAGGGAGCCGGAGATAACCATATCTCCACAGAGGGGTAATTATACCCCTCTACCCCTCGCCGGAGGGGAAAGCGGATTCAAGGCGGTGGTCACGCTCGCCCTTCGTCTTCGCTCAGGATAAACTCCGTCGAATATATTGAAACCACCCGTGTTATTTACCTCTCAGGGCTCAAGCCTCTGATTTTCCCACTTACCGAGGAGCATTTTTATGAATCAAACTAAACTTGTAAGCTCAAAAGAATTGCAATCAGAGGTATCTCGTCTCACCGAAGAGCTGCAAATGCGCGACCAATTGGTGCAGCAGTTGTCTCAAGAACTTTTCAGGCTGGTGAAGGGCAATTCTAATTTTGTGCCGGCGCCGGAAGTTTCCGATCGCCACCAAGCTCAAATGCAGGCAATGCGGGAACAACTCCAAGCTGTTGAAGAACAGGTGGGTTTTTATCAGGAACAAATCGCAGAGCGGGATGCTGAGGTTTACCAACTGCGACAGTCGGTGCAAGAATTGACGGATCGCTCTCGGATGCTAGAACAGGTGGTTCAGGAATTGCCGGGGGTTTACCGCCAGAAGTTTGCCGAGCGGCTCGATCCGATTAAGGAAAAGTTGGAGCAATTGCAAAAGGAAAACCGCCAGTTGCACACTGAGTTGCAAAGCGTAACTTACCGTCTCGCTGTGCGGAGCCGCAAGGCTAAGGGCCTGGATCTGCCGAGCGTCGATGAAACGGACGATCGGGGAATTCAAATGCCGAGCTTTGGCAATGTCTAAGGTTTTGATTGTCGCGGGTGGTGAGAAAGATCCGGCCCCAAGTCTCAAGGCGGCGATCGCTCAATCTGATCCTTTAACTGAAGTCAATATCTGTGGGGTTTCTGAACTCCATTCTGGCGCGATCGCTCCGGGTGGGGCGATCGTTTGTCCTTTGACGCTGGATGTGCCAGAAAATCTGGTTTTTCCGGCTCAAGATGTGTTTCGATTTTGTAGCAATGTTTCGGCGGCGCGCGATCGAGTGTCCCAGGAGTTGCTTTTTCCCGTCGGTGGTGGCAATTTTTGGCTGCCTGTGGTGTTGACTGCAAAGGGGCCACTGTATGCTGAGGTGATCGGTGGGGAACCTTCTAAGCAGTCTGGCGAGTTTAGTTACTCTCAACCGGTGCATTTGTCGGATGTTTGGCGACAGCAGTTGTATGAGTTGGCTTACCGCTTGCTGAATCTTTTAAATGCGCCGCCGGCGACTTATTTGATGCAGTTCGGGTTCGTAGGGGAAAGGATTTGTTTCGATCGACTTTGGCCTTTTCCGGCTGCACCTGCGATCGCTTCTGTCGGCGTTCAAGTGCCGGATTTATTTGTTTGTCATTGGTATTGCTTGACAAATAAACCTATTTATGATATTGAAATTAGCTCTGCGGTTGCTGGAAGTCTATTGGAAACTTGAGATTTAAACTAGGGATCTCATTTTAATCAAGCAACTAAAGCCGGAGTTTCAGTGGAGATAACTTGCTCGAAACTGTCGAAGATTTCAAAGAGTTGGTCGAGTTGAGTAATTTCAAATATTAGCCTGACTGTTGCTGAGAGGTTGCAGATGACGAGGCGGCATCCCCGGTGGCGGGCGGCGTTGAGTCCGCCGACTAAGGCACACAGCCCGGAACTGTCGATGAAATCTACGGCGGCCATGTCTATTACCCAGAGTTTGTGGCGATCGGGCACAATCTCGGCTAGCTGTTGCTGGAGGAGGCTGCCGGCTTGGGAGTCGAGGCAGTTGTGAGGTTGAAGGACGATGGGTTGGTTGAAGTTGGAAAATTCCATAGCAGTTATCCTACGATCGTAAAGTATGAATAAGTTAGTTTAGTTGCTGACTCTCTTGAGAGACTCAGGGGATTTCAGCGTATGTTTTAGGATTGGCGATCGCCCTTGTGGGAATCCGTGGGGAGAGCCGTTGTGATAAATTTAGTAGGAAACTGGCTGGCGATCGCGCGGAACGCAACCGCAACAATTCTCTATTCCTCTAGTATGCCTGAAAGCCTAATTTTTAGTGGGGCCAGCGATCGCGACAACAGTGTGTTTTTCATCACAGCGAAAGATTGCACTATTGGCTGAATCGAGCCAATATATAAATGTATTGAGCTTTGCAAAAGTTTACGAAGGCAGTATCGAATGTCTTTTGAGTTTTTATCGTTAGAGACTATTCAGCAGTTTGCGCGCGATTACGGCTACTGGGCAGTATTCCTGGGAATTTTGCTGGAAAATCTGGGAGTTCCTCTTCCAGGCGAGACAATTACGATTGCTGGCGGGTTTTTAGCTGGCAGTGGGGAACTGAATTACTGGTTTGTGCTCGGCAGTGCGATCGCGGGTGCTACATTGGGGGGAAATTTTGGTTATGCGATCGGCAGGTACGGCGGCTGGCCACTCCTGCTGAAGCTGGGACAATTTTTCCGCTTCCGAGAAGAACAACTGTTTGACTTAAAAGAACAGTTTAGCAAAAATGCAGCTAAAGCCGTATTTTTGGGCCGTTTCATTGCACTGCTGCGAATTTTTGCTAGCCCCCTAGCAGGTATTGCAGAAATGCCTTTTTGGAAATTTTCGCTGTTCAATGTTCTGGGTGCTGCAAGCTGGGCATCTGTAATGGTAAGTTTATCCTACTTCTTGGGACAAGTTGTGTCTTTAGAGAAATTGGTAGCTTGGGCTGCTCAATTTGCGGTATTTGCTTTGCTGTTAGCAGTTGCTTGGATTGCAATTCCTATTTGGTTGGAGTCGCGGAGTTTGGACAAGACTAAATAGGGTTGCAATCCGTTACCCAAAAAAATCAATATTCTTGTGGAACGGGCCGGAGAGCCCGTTCTTTATAATATTTGAACATACGAGCTTAAACTTACATTTTGTGCCAAGATTAGCAACGGGCTAGAAGCCCGTTCCACAAAAAATAAACTTTTGGTAAAAAAAAACTACATTTATAATAGGTAGAAATAATGGGATACACTACAATATTTGACGGAACATTTCATTTAAATAAACGGTTATTAGACAGCGAAGCTATTTACTTATTAGAGTTTTCTCGCACTCGACGGATGAAGCGAAATCCTGCTATTTTGCAAAGTATTCCCGATTCGGCAAGAGAAGCAGTTGGTTTACCTGTGGGCGAAGAAGGCTGCTATTTTGTGAATGAAAAATGGGATGAAGACTCCGAAGTTTCCGTTGTCGATTACAACCGCCCGCCGAAGACTCAGCCCGGATTGTGGTGTAAGTGGATTCCTACTGCTGACGGCGGGGGGATTCAGTGGAGCGGCGCGGAAAAGTTTTATGATTATGTCGAATGGTTGCAGTATCTGATCGACAATTTTCTGAAACCTTGGGGTTATGTTTTAAATGGCGAAGTGAATTGGCAGGGGGAAAGGGAAGAAGATATAGGAATGATTTTAGTTGCCAGCAATCTGATTATTTTGCCAGAAGGTGCTGAGGAATTGTTGAGGTATGCAGTGTCGCCGGTATCGGTGCCAAATTTTGTTTGGGATTGTTTGAAGGCGGTGCAAGCGGCGGGAGTTAGCCTGACAATTTGGTATGAGGTAGTCGATCGAGCTGTGGAGTTGGGACACGGGGAAGCAGCGCTGTGGATTAAGCCTAATATTGAGAAGTATTTTGATGGTTTGAACCGGGGTTTTGAGTTTGAGGGGAATCTAATTGAGACGAAAGATTTGGGATTGTGAGTAGTAGTTTTGATTTGTGGATGATGCGACTATAATTGTGAGTAGGAGCAAATGAGGATTTACTATGACGGCATTAACAGAAATCCGCGAAGAATTAGCTGAGGACAAAGTTGAGGAAAAAGTACAGACTTATTACTCTCCCGAAGAGTATTTAATGCTGGAACAGGGGGCAAAATTTAGAAGTGAATATCAGGATGGCAGGATAATCCCTATGACAGGCGGAACACCGAATCACAATCAAATAGCTGGCAATTTTTATGGGACATTAAATTTTGCTACCAAAGGACAACCGTACCGAGTATTTATAAACGATTTGCGTTTGTGGATACCGTCGAAGCGGGTTTATACTTATCCTGATGTGATGTTGGTTGCGGGGAAGTTGGAGTTTGCTGAGGGTAGGAAAGATACGATTACTAATGCGGTGATGGTGGCTGAGGTTTTATCGGAATCGACGGCGGATTATGACAGAGGTGGCAAGTTTAAACTTTTTCGCACGATTCCTACTTTTCGAGAGTATGTTTTGATAGATCAATACGAGATGCACGTTGAACAGTTTGTTAAGACGGATGATAATAAGTGGGTTTTGTCTGAGTATGATGGTGCTGATGCGGTGTTGAGATTGAGTTGTGTGGAGTTTGAGATGCGGTTGGGTGATATTTACGATCGCGTGGATTTTGAGTCTGAGTCTGAGGAGTGAGGGTGATATTAAAACCACCAATTTCGGGGCGATTGAAAATCGCGTCTACACAAACTCTCCTCCGCGCAACGCGAGACTGGGAGAACAGATGAAATCTGATAATTTTGAGGAAAGTTTCACCGCGACACTTCTGAATAACCAGGAGGACATTTTATATTTGAAAGGTTGGTAGCTGTTGGTTTTTCTGGAAGCTTTATTGAAGGTTGATTACTTTCACAAAGTATGTGTTCGGTAGTAGATTGACCACTAGCTGTCTTACCTGAAACTACTATACCTGTATAGTTATTTAATCCCTCTGTCTTGGCTAAAGCAATTGCTTGAACCCAACGATTATCATTACTTAAAACAATACTATATGAATAATTTTCTGTTTCTGACTTGATACCTATTACAGGTAATTTTTCTATCCTAGCTGCGAACCTGGAATTCTCAGCATAAAAAGCTTGTTGTCCTTTGTTCATTGAAGAAATATATTGTTTCGCTTCTGACTGTTTAGCCTTGTTTACTTGAGCTTGAACATTCATGACTGTAACATTTGCAGGCAATGTCGTTCGAGCCGAGATTTTTTTCAACAGGCTGGCCTTGTCACTAAAAGAATAGGGTCTGGGTTGGTTATCTATAGTATTACCTAATTGTAAGCGCAATTGACCATCTGTCGTGAAATCAAAAATTGTCCTTGAAGTAATTTGACCTCCTACTAATATATCCAGATGTTTCGGTTGAGGATTTACATTAATCTTGTACTCCATTTCTAAAGCTGAAGTAGGTGAATTCAATATAAACAACTTCCCTTCAGGGGTAAAAATCAATGTTAAAGACTGGCCGGAAATTTGCCCTTGCCATTGACCTATCAGTTTTTTAGCAACAGAGTTTTGAGGAATAGCAGTAGCTACAGAAGTTGAAAAAATTTTAGGATTGATTAAATTCGAGAATCCAAATCCATCTATCGCTAATAATACTGTTGAGCCAGCACCAATTAATGTCCATTTCCAAGATATGAGATTGGATTTTTTTTGAGGATTAGTCATAGTAATTACTTTGTGGTAGCTAGAGCATAAACTGCCGAGTCAAGAGAAATTCAAGAATCAACTAAGGAGCAGACATAGTAAGAGTGTAATCGGTGTCTCTAAGTTTTGACCGTACAAGAACAATGTAATTACCTACTCTTAAAGTGGTTTTAATTATTCCTGGCTTTGAGTTAAAAGCAGATGTATTTTCAAGTTGATAGTGAATTACTCCTGTTCCCTTTCTATCTGAGTACAAAACCATTTCTACTTCGCTATTAACGCCACCTAAAGACAGACTAATGCTAGAAGGATTTGCCAGTTGAAAACTGTAAAATTTCTGTCTGTGTTTTAAATTAATACTCCCGTTTTTAGTAAGGGTTTTGTCCTCTAAGTAACCAACATTTTCTATTTGAGTTGTATTGTTAATTATTTGCAGTGAATATGGAGTATCTCTAGCTTTCAATTTTACAACAAGAATGTAGCTTCCCACACCCAATTCTTGTTCAATTACTCCTGTTCTTGACTTAATAGCAGATGTATTTTCAAGTTGATATTGAATTGATCCAGTACCATCTCTATCTGAATAGAGAAACATTTCTACTTCGCTATTCACGTCATCTAAAAATAGGCTGATATTACTGGGATTATCTATCTTAAAACGGTAACGATTCTCTAAATTATTAGAGCTAACATTACCAGCGAAGGAACAAGAACGCTCCAAAGAACCAAGGTTTACGGTACTGCCATTTTGCTCTGCTGTGCAAGGCTTTTCGTCAGCAGATAGTTTTACTGGAGATGGCGATGGCGAAACTGGCGCTGGAGTCTCCGGTGCAGGAGAAGAAGTGGATGTTGGTGATGAAGAAGGAGTAGAATCTGATTTAGGAGAGTCAGGTGAAGGCGAAGAGCTAACTGTGGTCGGTGGAGCTGGAATGACAGGTCTAGGTTCTGGTGGATTTGAACATTTCAAAATACCAAACCTACATAGAACCTCACTTCCAACAAGCCAGGTTCCTATATTTGCTATATTTGCAAGCGCAACTAAACCGCCTGCAATACCTCCCAAAACTATAGCAATCCCTATTCTTCTTCTAGGTGCGCTAGGGCCTCCACTACCGCCACTACTGCTACCAGTTCCACTGCTACCAGTTCCACTGCTACCGCTACCACCGCTACCAGTTCCAGTGCTACCGCTACCGCCGCTACTACCAGATGACATTAATATCTTCCTCTTCTACTAAGAATTGTTGTTCAGTCACATTGCTTTCTAATAACTAGCCTGATATTGTTAAGAACGACATCAAGCTAGTACCGTTATTTTTTGCCTAGTTCCACCTAATCATCTTTTATATTCAGATCCTTAACGAAGAAGCTATCAAATAAATTATTGCCAAAAACCAATCCTGTTAACGCCCAACTTCCATCGGTATAGCGCGAGAATGTCGCTTCCCCCGGCCCCGAAAAGTTTTGCTCACTTATTGTACCAAGCATGTTTGTTTTGACAATTAAATTTGATACCTGTAATGTAGCTACAGCAGTATTATCTGGATTTTCCCGAACTCCTGCTATCTCAATTGTTCCACTTCTGGAAGCTTTCCATTTATTAACTATTTTTTCGGCTTTTTTTGTAGAAAGTGACTTATCTTGTTTAATTAAGTCACACCCCGTAGTTAAAGTAGACAATACTGCTACACTACCAATGTAAGATAAGGTAATTAAACTGAATGTTAGCAAACTTTTACTTAACATGAAGCTTCCTGTTAGTCAATTAATGAGCGGGAAAATTTTACCGAGGCGGGGGTCTTTTACGACACTCAAGCAATACTGTTTTTGTTGATTACATTCCATATTATCAAATCCACATCTGTCTTAAGAATCAAAAAAGTAACATAAAAGTATTGCAAAAGTAGTATAAAAGTAATAACCCAAGAGGAATTACGCAACTGACAGAATTAGTAGGGTGCGTCTGTTGGGAAAACCCTAATTTTTCGTACTAAACTCAAGACTGACGCACCATACAAGCTAGTTAAAGTGTGACAATTGCGAGGACTGAACCCAAATCTAGAGACCAAGTGGTTGGACTGTTATGCTAGAATCTGGTATTAGGGAGAAATTAGATATGTCAGGAGACTTTAACACATGACTGTTGACGAAGCCATAACGATCGCAGAAACAGCCCTCAACTACGATCGCCTCAACAAGATTCAAGAGATAGTGTTTCGTCAATCCTGGGAAGGACAGTCTTATAAAGAAATTGCAGCCAGCACAGAATATGAATATGATTATATCAAAGATGCTGGTGCTAAACTATGGAAACTACTTTCAAAAGCACTAGAAGAAAAAGTTAAAAAAGATAATCTCAAATCAGTCTTAAAGCGATACTTACGGCGAACTCAAGTGAATCTACAGCGAAATCTGACAATAGAAGTTAACCTCAGCGGTGCTAATCTCAGCGGAGCAAACTTAAGCGGTGCTAGATTATTCGCAAATTTAAATGAAGCTGATTATGGTCAAGCTGATTTGGATAAAACAATAAATGCTGATAGTGAAACTGAATTATCTGGCTCAGAAAACGAAATTAACTGGAATGGTTTTCGCCTTCACTCCGACGCACAAGTAAAAATTGCCGAAATACTCGATCGCACTTCCACTCTCTTCATCCCCAACTCCCAACTGCGACTCGCAACACCCGCAGGGAGACAAAACCAACAAGCTGACTTTCTGATCTTCCACCAAAACAAGCTAGGGATACTGAAAATTGACAGTGGATCATCCCATCCAAACACAACAGAAGATGAAAAGTGCCAGCTTTTCATAGATTCTGGCATCAGTCTTGTCAAACATTACGATCCTACCCGATGCAGCCAACAACCCGATCTAGTTGTGCAGGAGTTTTTGGAAATTTTGAGTCACGTACAAGCCTAATAAGCTGTTTTTTATTTAAACTGTGATACAAACATTACCTGGGTTTTTGATATTTTCTCACTTCAACAATTAACAATCCTTCATTTCAGAGTCGATGTAATAAATAGTATAGATATTCAATTAATTTAAACGTTC
Organism: Microcoleus sp. D2_18a_B4; assembly: GCF_036702475.1. Classification (NCBI taxonomy): domain Bacteria; kingdom Bacillati; phylum Cyanobacteriota; class Cyanophyceae; order Oscillatoriales; family Microcoleaceae; genus Microcoleus; species Microcoleus sp. D2_18a_B4. The sequence continues at coordinate 63,737 of NZ_JAUBTL010000021.1, read as the reverse complement.
GGCGGAAATCTTTACACTAATTCACGGAATTAATTTTGAATTATACCATATTTAAAAGCACAATAACTTATTTCAATTGCATTTAAAATTGTAGCAACGAGTTATCTCTTGTGAATTCCTTTTTCTCTTTCATCCTCTGCGTCCTCTGCGTCCTCTGCGGTTACTTTTAAAATTATAAATTTAACCGCAGATATACACAGATGAAGGCAGATTGAGATGGTCTGTTAACGCATAAAACAAAGCGAAGCAATCTTCAGCCCCTGCGATTGCTTCTTACTAATTATCCACGATCAATTCTCCTTTCCCCTCAATCACTTCCCCGATCGCCCAAGCACCAATCCCCTGAGATTCAAACCATTTAACAGCCCGATCGACTTCTGTGCGATCGAGCAACAGCACAAACCCAATCCCCATATTAAAAGTATTGAACATATCTGCTGTGGCAACTTGGCCCGCTTCAGCAATCCACTGGAAAATTGGCAAATTTGGCCAGCTATTGCTGTCAATTTTCACAGATTGATTAACTCCCAAACAGCGGGGCAAATTTTCCGGCAAACCGCCGCCCGTAATGTGAGCCATGCCGTGAATTTCGAGACCGCTCTTAATGGCTTCGAGGACTGGTTTAACATAAATTTTAGTCGGAGTTAGCAGCACTTCTCCTAAAGTTTTGCCACCTAACTTTTCGGGTTGGGAATCCCAGCCAAAACCCCCATCGCCCGCAATTTTCCTCACCAAACTAAAACCGTTGCTGTGCACGCCCGAACTTGCCAGCCCCACAGCCACATCTCCCACCTGCACCCGCGAACCGTCCAACAATTTGCTCTTTTCGACAATTCCCACACAAAACCCCGCCAAATCGTACTCACCCGCTTGGTAAAAACCGGGCATTTCTGCCGTTTCCCCTCCGAGCAAAGCACAGCCTGCTTGCTTGCAACCGTCAGCAATGCCGGCCACCACCGCAGCTAATTGTTCGGGATTTAACTTTCCCGTCGCTAAATAATCGAGAAAAAAGAGGGGTTCGGCCCCGGATGTCAGCACGTCGTTGACGCACATCGCCACCAAGTCGATACCTACCGTGTCGTGCCGATCGAGATTGTGGGCCAATTTCAACTTAGTCCCAACGCCGTCAGTACCCGAAACCATCACCGGCTCTTTTAAACCCTCCGGGACGCTGAAAAACCCGCTAAACCCGCCGAATCCGCCCAAAACTCCCGATCGGTGCGTGCTCTTGACCATACTCCCGATGCGCGAGACAAAAGCTCTGCCCGCCTCAACATCCACACCTGCTTCTCGATAATCCATAAGTCCGCCAAATCGATTTCTTCTAATTTTTAGTTTATTCCCATAACAGTTGACAAACAGCTTTTTTAAGACTAGCCATTCGGCAGCCCACAAAATACACTAAATTTTTGTAAATTTTTGTAAATTTTTCCGTAAAGACTGAAACGGCTGTAAGCACTGGAACTAAAGGGTTTTATGATAGAGGGTTTTGAGAAAATTTGATGAAGATTTGGTGAAAAGCGCGATCGCAGCGATCCCCAACCGCAAAAGTTTGTGGTAGTCTGTTGCAGTTCGTGAACAACACACAAATTGCGGATCGAGTATGAGTTGTCAAGTGTCAGGGAAGTTTCCGCCAAATTTTTTTGGGGCGGAAGCATTAAAGCAAAAACGCACCCGGATACTTTGGTTTGACTCACGGGGGAATGGCGAAGGGCAAGAGAGAAATCCTTGACGCCTGTCGCCAAACGGCCAATCCTCCAATCTCGGTTGGCAATGGCTATTCACAAAAATGGACGTATGAAGGAAAAATTTGTTGGTGGTCTACTCGCTGTCCTGTTAGTTCCTGTGGTAGGAACGGCATCCTCTTGTCACGCACAAGCAACAGGTGCCGACAACCAAAACTCTCAGGTTTCCAAGCAAGTAATTGCCACCCAACCGTCCCGGCAGTTAAACGCTACTCGGGTCGAAGCGCAAAAAGTCGGACAGTATCAGTATCAAGCAAGAGCTGAAATTGCCCGAGACTCGATCGCCAAAATTCAGCCCCACAACTTAGGCGGGCGACAAGCAGCGACAGTCTACGTGCGAAACATTCCAGTCATCACATTTCTCAACGCCAGTCCGGAAACAAACACGCCTTTGGGAGAAACTGGCAACAGCCAAGCCCGTCCTAGCAGTCCGTCAAAAGTAGCGGGCGCAAGAGAAAATCCCAAAGTCGGAAACCTTGCCAGCAACTCTAGCAACCAAGAACCCGATCCCATTTGGCGGGCATCAAGCTTAGCAGCAAGACTCAATCAGCTAGCCCGCAACAACATCGATCCCAACAGCATTACCGTTAAGTGGGAAAAAGGCGATCGCTACATTATCCAGGCAAACGGCGAGGAGTTGGTAAACATCAACGCCGAAACCATCCTCCCCGACACCACCAGCAACTTTAGCCGAGACGCCCTGCAAGCAACCAATCGCCTCCGCCGGCTTATGGGCAACGCCCCACCCCTGGAAGAAGTCGCAGGCAAACCCCAACCAGAACGCTCCGTGCTGTCTATGGGCCCAGTTCAAGTGCGCCTCAGCGGCTGGGCTTCCTGGTACGGCCCAGGATTTAACGGCAACCTCAGCGCCAGCGGCGAGCGTTTCAACCAAAATGATATGACCGCAGCCCACCCAAATTTGCCTTTTGGAACGAGAGTCATGGTGAGAAATCTCGACAACGGCCGCACTGTGGTCGTCCGCATTAATGACCGCGGCCCCTATGTGGGCGATCGGCTCATTGACTTGTCCGCCGGCGCCGCCAGCGTGCTAGGAATGATCAGCAGTGGCGTTGCCAGAGTGGAAATCGAAGTGATCGAACCGCAGCAGCAAACAACTGTTGGACGCTGAACGGTAGTCTAAGGCAGAATACAAAAGTTATCCGAAGTGTAGAAAGCAGAAAGTAGAATAAAACTGACATCTTGCACCATTGTCAAGAACGGGCTCTCCGGCCCGTTCCACAAAGAATGAGTTTTCTTGTGGAACAGGCATCTTGCCTGTTCCTAAACAACTAATTGAGAATGGTGCAAGATGTGAGATAAAACTGACATCTTGCACCATTCTTTAGTGGAACAGGCCGGAAAGCCTGTTCTTGACGGTGGTGCAAGATGTCAAGTCGAACAAATTCTGACAAATAAACTCTGCATTCTGCCGAATGCCTTCAGGAGATTCTACCGGTGCGCCTGTTTACTACCATTGCAGCACTTCGCTGCTACTTAAATTTACAAAAGTCTGCTGCACCTCATTTGACAGTCGGTTTGGTGCCGACGATGGGAGCTTTGCACGCAGGGCATCTGAGCTTGATCCAGCGGGCAAGGCAAGAAAATGCGATCGCCCTGGTCAGCATTTTTGTCAACCCGCTGCAATTTGGGCCGACAGAAGATTTTCAAGATTATCCTCGGAATATCGAGCAAGACCGGCTGTTGTGCGAACAAGCTGGCGTTGATGCCATATTTGCTCCCTCAGCAACCGAAATGTTCGGCAACCAAGCCGTCGAGCGTACAGAAACAGAGCAAACCGCCCAAAAACAGATAGAGATTCACCTTTCATCCTTAACTCAAGTAGTGCCGCCACCGGCGATGACATCGGTTTTGTGCGGCAAAGCAAGGCCCGGTCATTTTCAGGGCGTCGCGGCAATTGTTACTAAACTTTTGAGTTTGGTGCAGCCGACAAAAGCTTATTTCGGTCAAAAAGACGCCCAGCAGCTAGCAATTATTCGGAAGCTGGTCTTGGATTTTAACTTGCCTGTAGAGATTGTCGCTTGTCCGATCGTCCGCGAAGAGTCGGGACTGGCAATGAGTTCTCGCAATCAGTATTTAACAGCAGAGCAAAAACAGCAAGCCTCCGTACTCTACCGCGCGCTGCAACAAGCCTCGAAAACTTTTGCTTCAGGGGATCGCACCGCAGCAGCCGCACTCGCTTCCGCCCACGCAGCAGTCGCAGAAGAACCCGCAGTCAAGCTCGAATACGCCGAAATCGTCGATTCCGAAACTTTGACGCCCTTGCAGGTTGTGGAAACAGCGGGACTTTTAGCCGTGGCAGCCAGAGTTGGCTCTACTCGTTTGATTGACAATATAATTCTCAGGAATCGCCGGCCAATTGTGGCGATCGACGGCCCGGCGGGAGCAGGAAAATCTACCGTAACTCGCCTTGCCGCAACAGCTTTGAACTTGTTTTATCTGGATACCGGCGCGATGTATCGGGCGCTGACTTGGCTGGCATTGAAAACAGACACGCCGATTTCCGACGAATGCGCGATCGCCGAATTAATCAGTTCCAGTTATTTGGAATACAACCTCGATCCCGCATCAAAGATGTTGAAGATTAACGGCGAAGACGTAACCGAGGCAATTCGTAGTTTGGAAGTGACATCCCGCGTCTCGGAAATGGCGGCACTTCCCGCCGTGCGGCAGTTTCTGCTGGAGGAACAGCGGCGCTGCGGCACAAAAGGCGGAATTATAGCAGAAGGCCGCGATATCGGCACTAACGTGTTTCCCGATGCGGAACTGAAGATTTTTTTGACGGCTTCGGTACAAGAGCGATCGCGCAGGCGGCTGTTAGAACTTAAAGATACCGATCGGGCTAATATTAGCTTGGCCCAATTGGAACAAGACATCGCCCTGCGGGACGAAAAAGACAGCACCCGCGAGGTTGCACCTTTGCGTAAAGCGGCCGATGCTGTGGAAATTCAAACAGACAATCTGACTGTTGCTGAAGTTATCGATCGGATTGTCGGCTTGTACAAAGAGAGAATCGGCCCTAAAAGTTAATTTTAGGAGTGGCGGGCGGGCGATCGCCCTCATATCAAATCCGGTTAACCTCACATCTTGCACCATTCTGGCTTAACAGGCTTTCGGGTCTATCCCACAAAGAGTGAATTTTCTTGTGGAACAGGCCGAAAAGCCTGTTCCTAAAAAGCTTATTGACAATGGTGCAACATCTCACGTTAAACCAACTTGCAGTGTCAGGTAGGGACGCGGGCAGATGCGGGCTGAGTCCCTGAGAATATCGTGCCATTAATCCGATTTGAGCGCCGTCCCCCGGGCTGCGGAAAAAGTTCCACCATCCCGCGTTTTCATGGGTTAGGGGATTTCTGGCGCACAAATCTTAAATTTTTTTATCCTGACGGACTTCCCCACGATCGGTTATTTCCAGTAGCATTTTTACGGACTGTCCAATTTAAGATTATCCTCTTAAGTGGATTAACTTGATATCAACATAAAATCTCAAATTAACTGTACAAGGTGTGAAGGAGAGAATGACGTGACAAAATTGAAACTGCTGTGGAGGCGGCGAAAAACTTTAATAGTTGCTTTTATGGCAGCAACAGGAAGTTTTTTGCTGGGTGTGACATGGCCGATTAACTTGCGGGCCAATCAGCCATTGGAACCGATTCAGGCGCAAGTCTTGGCCGTATCCCAGTCGCAAGAACAACAGCCGATGTCCAATATTAATAAGTTCTCCGAGGCGATCGCCCGTCGAGTAGAATTTTCCCAAAATGCTCTAGCCCAAGTGCAGGCAATCCGATTTCAATCAGCCGTACCGGATCAGTTTCAAGGTACAACCCTTCGTCACGCGAAACTCGACTCCCAGCACAAGGCGATCGCCCTGACATTTGACGACGGCCCCTGGCCGAAAACAACTACACAAATCCTAGATATTCTCAAGGAAAATAATATTAAGGCTACATTCTTCTGGGTAGGAAGATACCTGCACAATTCTCCCGAAATTGGCAAACAGGTCGCAGCAGCCGGTCACGCGATCGGCAATCACACTTGGAACCACCAATACCTTCAGTATAACGAAGACGGTGCCGCTCGCGAGATCGATCGCACTTCATCCTTAATTGAGGAGTTAACCGGCATCCAAACATCGATGTTCCGCCCGCCAGGAGGCATTTTAAACAATGGATTGGCAGCTTACGCTCAAAAGAAAAATTATGCAGTTGTGATGTGGTCTGCTGATTCTTTTGATTGGCGAACCCTTACGGAATCTTTGATAGACAACGTGATGAGGCAGGCAAAATCCGGGGGCATTGTGCTGATGCACGACGGCGGCGGCAATCGAGCGAGAACAGTAAAGGCTTTACCTGATATTATTGCTCGATTGAGAAAGGAAGGGTACAGTTTCGTAACAGTTCCCGAGTTATTGCAGATGCAAGAACAAGACTTACAGCAACAGGAAACAGCAAAAAAATAACAATTTGGAAAAGTGGGATTTTACACCATTTTTCCATTTTTTTGTATGTCGTTAGATGAATTTTTCATAACTCTAGCCGAACGAAGAAGGAAGAAGTAGCAACCTCGCCCGATTCCCGGCGACGTTCTTAACTCCTGAAACCATTGCTTTAATTCCATTTCCTTCTTCCTTCTTCCTTCTTCCCTTTTCCCTCTTCCTTCTTCCCTTTTCCTTCTTCCCTCTTCCTTCTTCCTTCTTCCTTCTTCCTTCTTCCTTCTTCCTTCTTCAACTACACAAATCAATCGAAAATCGCTAGGCTATAACAGAGCATCAGTTCGATCGCCAGTTGATCGCGTACCAGCCATGACCCAAAGTCTTAGTGCGACAGGGTTGCCCCCCGCCTTCCCGGATCACACCCAACTCCCCGAATCCGACGGCACGTTTGTGAAAAACTTTCAAGAACATCCCCAGAGTATTCTGCTAACCGACTCCCTAGAAAGCACACTGCAAACGCTTCACCCCGACGGACAATATGCGATCGGGCAAGATTGTGGCATCTACTGGCGCGAAACCGACCCACCAGAACGCGGAGCCGAAGCCCCTGACTGGTTCTACGTCCCCAACGTTCCGCCTTTGTTAGACGGCGAAATTCGCCGCTCTTACGTGATTTGGCGCGAGTATATGGTGCCAATAATTGCGATCGAATTGGCGAGTGGGGATGGTTCCGAAGAACGAGACAACACGCCTTTATCTCGTTTGCCAGAAGGTACTAATCAGAAACCAGGGAAGTTTTGGGTATACGAACAGATTATCCGCATTCCCTACTACGCCATCTATACAATCAAAACCAGCCAACTGGAAGTCTACAACTGTGTAAACGCCCGTTATTGTCGATTGGAACCCAACGATCGCGGACATTACCCGATCGAGCGCATGGGAGTAGAGTTAGGCGTATGGGAAGGCAGCTATCAAAATCAGACACAGCGTTGGTTGCGCTGGTGGGATAATCAGGGGAATTTGTTGCTGACGGGGAGCGAGCAAGCTCGACTAGAACGCCTCCACACCGAACAGGAACGCCAGCGGGCTGAAGCTGAGAGTCAACGGGCTGAAGCTGAAAGTCAACGAGCCGATCGCGTGGAGCAAACACAACGAGATGCTATCCCCCAACTACTGGCAATGGGTTTGACTGTCGAACAAGTTGCCCAGGCGCTTTCTCTGTCGGTGGAAGATTTGCAGCGATTGGGATAAATGGCGATCGAGCTGACCATTTCCTAGCAAGGACTCTGGTCTTTTTCGATACATTAATTGGAGCCATATTACCAATTTAGGCTTGAATCTAAGGGCAAATTTTGCAACTGAGAATTCACCCAATTAGCCGCCGCCAAACCCGATCGCAAAGCACCCTCTATTTGACCTTCCCCGCACAAATCCCCCGCACAAACCAGCGGCAAATTCCCCCCAGCAGGCAAACAAGAAACAGGCAAAGGATTTCGACAAAAAGCATAGCGCCAGCGGTGAACCTGCAACCATTCCGGCTGTTTCAGCCAAGGGATTAAATATTCAGAAGTGCGATCGAGCAATTCCTGACCGACAGTTTCCAAATCAGCAGCTTCTAAATAGCGTTCTGCAAAATTTGCGCTGCTGTGAACCACAAACACCGGCTGCTGCGGATCGAGCCGTTTGCTGCTGTCCAAACCAACCCAAGCTAAATCAGAATTATCGGGAAAAGAAACAGCTTTCCACGGCGGATTTAGATTGCTCAAATCTTGCTGTTTTGCCGCAGGATAGCCAGCCATAACCGTAATGCAAGGCTCGTACTCCACAGAAAGCAATTTGTCAAGAAAATCCGATTTCAAACCAATTTCCGAATTCAAAAACATTAAAGCTTGAGGTGCAGGAATTGCCACAACCACAGCCTTAGCAATCAATTCTTGAGGTATCTCTAAATTGCTGTCAGTGACTTCTAGGGAAAGATGCCACATTTGGTTATCTGTAGTCGAAATAGCTTGTACGCGGCGGCCAAACCAAATATCTACCCCCTCCGCCAGATACTTACCGATCGCATTCATACCCGCAGGTGCGACATAGCAAGAACTAGCAATAGCAGAAAGTTTCCCCTGTCTGAATTCCCAGACAGTATCAGTCCAGAGTTTGAGGATGTGGCGATCGACCAAAACCTCAATTAACCCCTGCACCGCATCCCCCTGCGGTTCCAGATACCGCGCCCCGTGATCGGCCCTAGTACCCTGTACGCGGCGGGTAGCAACACGTCCCCCCGCGCCGCGAGATTTCTCAACAACAGCCACAGAATAACCAGCTTGACGCAACCGTTGAGCGCAACTCAGCCCCGCCATACCCGCACCAATCACCGCAACATCGAACATAATTGGACTTTCAGATACATTACTTACCGGACTTTTTCTAGGAAATAAGCCTTAAGCTAATTTCTTAACTTGCAGTTAATTTGCGATAGCAACGAGCGGTGATTAAATGAGGGTGAAAAACCTCGATAAAATTAGACTGAAGTTTAGTAAAAAATGTGTTCATTTCTTGCTGGTCTTCTAAATGAAAAGGAAATTCTTGATTAAAACCTTTAAAGAAATACCAGTTAAGGATCATCTTCCCTGACGGAGCCAGCATTTGGTGAAACTCCATCAATTGCTGACTGGGCTTGACTAAATGTTCCATCACATCTAAACAAATAATCGTATCGAAAACTTCGGTCGGAGATACTTCCAGACTACACGAAATTTTTTCACTCAATCCTAACTTAGCAGCTCGGCTTTGAACAAAATTGCAATTTATGGGGTTAAGATCGCAATAGACTACTTGTTCTACTTGAGGACAAAGAGCTGCTGCAATAGCATGAGTGCCAATACCGCCGCCAAAATCTAAAACTCGACCGGCAGCCATATCTGATATTAATGTTAAAGTGCCTCCTATGTAATCCTGATTGGACATATGCCAAGCTCCGAGGTCAAATAGGTAAGCTTGTCCGACTCGATCGCGATAAAACTCGCTAGCTTTTTCCCAATCAAAATCCCGATGGCCTATTTCTTTTAGGGATTTTTGACCGAGGGCTAGCTCTTGTTCAATTGTTTCTAAATCTAAGTTTAAAAAATCCTGTAGATGCTGCTTGAGATTGAAAGTATCTTGCCAATATCCCTGCAAAAAAGACGGTGCGACAGAAGAAGACATCATTTACTTTGTTCTAAAAAAACCAAACTCATTATAGGATTAACTGACATTTTTGAACAGAAGTACACTAAATTATTTTTCCTTTGTTTATAGCGAATAAAATAGTGGGGGTTCAGGGCGACGGTTTGACTCCTCAAGCTGCGGGGTTGCAAGCGTACCGAGGGGTTCGGGGTTGGCTGCTGGGCATCTAAATTGTATTTTTAGGCTCGGCGGGACACCAAACTTGACTGTAAAATTTAGATGCGCGTCCGCCGATCAATGTAGCTGCTGAGGTTATGGCTTATAGCACTCGGATATTCTGTGCAAAGCCTGTCGATCGTCCTGCGCCAGGTAGTAGAATAAGGGACAGCACGAATCCATGATTAAGACCCGATAAAAAATGCCACTGTAGGTAAATCCTAAATCCCACTGGTTGTCAACCAGCAGCAATCTAAAATCTAAAATCTAAAATCTAAAATCGTATACGGGAGGGCAAAATTTTGGACGAACTCAGAGCAGCACTCGAATTGACAACAGAAGAAGAATTGCAGCAACTAACAGAACTTCTGTTCAGCCGCAAGTTTAACCCTTTAGATTACGTACAAACCCCCGCACCGATAGATGTACAAAGTCGCGATCGCCAAGCATGGCTCGACGCCGTAGAACAGCGGTTTCGCTATCTTGCAGCCGACGGGTTGACGGTACTCAGAGGGCGAACCCAACAAGTAACTTACAGACAAGCACTAATTCAAGTTTGTCGCTATCTCAAAATCCCTTATCCCAGACAGTTGTCAACCACCGACTTAGAGGCAGAAGTATTTCTGCACTTAATGGGCCGCGCGTGGAAGCGTTTACCTGCAGACGAACAGCAAGCGCTGACAGTGCGCGTACAGCGAGCTATCGTTGATTCTAAACTCTCAGAACCCCTGCCCATTTCTGCTGAAAAAGACCCGCTGGGTTTACTGTTCAAAGGTGGCAGCGCTTTAGCTGTTAGTTCCATCTTAAAACCAATGTTGCTCAAACTAATGGCAAATCAATTTGCGCTGCATTTTGCCACCTATCAAATGGCAAAACAAGGAGTGCTTGCAGGCACTGCAACTGCAGCAACCCAGTTTCAAAATTATGTCGCAATTCAGACGGCGCGGCGCGGTATGGCGGTGAGTGCGGCTCGTTACGGTGCAACGCGGAGCGTATTTTCGTTAGTCGGCCCGGTGATGTGGACTTGGTTTTTAGCGGATTTGGGTTGGCGATCGATTTCCACGAACTACGGCCGCATTATCCCGACCATTTTTGCCCTAGCTCAAATTCGATTAACGCGATCGGAATGCGTTTGGGAACTAGCTTAACGATGGTAAATTGTAGATTTTAGATTTGAGATTGGGAGTGTGGGTGAATATCAAAAATCGGTTGAAATTAGCTGCCAAACAGACAGCCGAAAATCTTAAGTCTCGCCTGCAAAAACATCCAGATCCCCGCCTGCAAATCCCTTGGAATTTCGCGCAAGTGGGGATGCTGATTTTTCCCTTAATTCCGATTTTAGGAGCTTTAGGTTTATTCTTGGGATTGGCCGGCACTTGCAAGCAAAAGTTCCGTCAAATTAGTCGCCGCCCGTTGAATCGAGGATTCGCAATTCTGAGCGCGCTGCTCGTCATCACAGCGGTTTTTGCCCACAATCGCATTGAGGCTTTTGTAGGGTTGTACAATTTCTTGCCGTTCTTTATATTGTTTGCCACTTTTAGCAGTTTAATTCAAACTCTGCCTCAATTGCGGCAATTGTCTTGGGTGATTGTAATTAGTTCAATCCCAGTGATAATTTTAGGCCTGGGACAGCAATTTTTAGGATGGAGCGGCATCGATCAATTGCAGCCTGTTTTTGGCTGGGTACTCGAACCCCAAGGCAATCCCCCCGGCCGCATGGCTTCTGTATTTATGTACGCTAATATTTTAGCTTGCTATCTGACAATTGCTTTTATTTTAACACTGGGACTGTGGATGGAAGAAGTCAATTGTCAGTTGTCAGTTGGCAGTTGTCAGTTGGCAGTTGTCAGTCGTCACCAATTACCAATGGCCAATTCCCAATTCCCAATTCCCAATTCCCAATTCCTATTTTTAAGTTGTGCAGTGCTCGGAAATGCTCTTGCTTTGATTTTTACTAATTCTCGCAATGCTTGGGGACTGGCAGTTTTGGCAGTTTTGGCTTTGGCATTTTATGTGGGTTATAAAAAATTATTAGCTGCGGTTTTGAGTGTGGCTAGCACAGTTTTTTTGTCTGCCTTTGGCCCGGAACCACTGCGGCAATCTTTACGAAGAATTGTTCCGGCTTTTTTCTGGGCTAGACTCACCGACGAGATGTTCCCAAATCGGCCGACTGCTACTTTAAGAAAAACTCAGTGGGAATTTGCTTGGTCGATGACTCAGCAGCGTCCTTGGACTGGTTGGGGATTGCGAAATTTTACGCCTCTCTACCAAGCTCAGATGCAAGAATGGCTGGGCCATCCTCACAGTTTGATACTGATGTTGACGGCGGAAACGGGGATACCCGCAACGCTTTTGTTGTTGGGTTTAGTTGGTTGGGTTTTGGCTAGGGGTGTTTTGCTGCTGGCGAATTGGCCGCTTTTTCCTGGGGATATTAAACACGAGAAAATAGCCACACAGGAAGTAGCGGAAAATGCTTTAGTGCTCAATCAAAAATCAATAATTAATAGCCAAAATCAGGTAGTTTGTCAAGAGGTAAGAGCGACCGATCGCCTAATTTTTTTCAGTTATTTATTAGCCTTCGTCGCCTGTACGCTATTTAACACTGTAGATGTGACGCTGTTTGATTTCCGACTCAATACTACAAGCTGGTTGCTGTTAGCCGCAATTTGCGGAGTCAGCCAGAGGGAATAGGGCATCGGGCATCGGGCATCGGGCATCGGGCATCGGGCATCGGGCATCGGGCATCGGGCATTGGGCATCGGGCATCGGGCATCGCGCATCGCGCATCGCGCATCGCGCATCGGGCATCGCGTATCGCGCATCGGGCATCGCGCATCGCGCATCGCGCATCGGGTATCGCGCATCGGGCATAGGTTATTGGTTATTAGAACGAACAACCAACAACCAACAACCAACAACCAACTACTGACTAATGACTACTGACTAATGACTTCCTTTATTCTACCGTCACCGATTTCGCCAAATTGCGCGGCTGATCCACATCCAAACCCCGACGCGCCGCAATGTGATAAGCCAATAATTGCAGCGGAATCACTGTTACAATCGGTGACAACAATTCATCCACCAAAGGCACCGGCAAAATGTGGTCAAAAATATCGGCTTCCGCCACACCTTGCTTCGGCGTAACCCCAATTAAACGGGCGTCGCGGGCCTTCGCTTCCTGAGCGTTGGAAAGCACCTTTTCGTAGACGCTTCCGGGCATGGCGATCGCCACTACAGGCACTTTCGCATCCAAAAGGGCGATCGGGCCGTGTTTCATCTCTCCCGCCGGATATCCTTCGGCGTGAATGTAACTAATTTCCTTCAGTTTCAGCGCCCCTTCCAAAGCAATCGGAAAGTTAATTCCCCGCCCCAAAAAGATAAAATCTTGGGTGTCTGTAAACTGGTGGGACAATTCCTCCACATACTGTTCTTGAATCTCCAAAAACTTCTCAATTTCTGCCGGCAACTGGCGCAAACCAGTAATAATTTCTGCCAATCTCTCAGTGGTGATTGTTTGCCGCTGGTGCGCCAAATCCAAAGCTAAGAAATAGAATGCCATCAACTGAGTGACAAAAGTTTTAGTGGCAGCAACGCCGATTTCTATACCAGCGTGGGTGTTGATTACGTGCGGCATCATGTGGGCGATCGAACTTTCGGTTCTATTAGTAATGCCTAACATTCTTGCCCGGAATTTATCAGTAAAACCCGCGCGGCGCTGCTGTTCCATCCCCAAAGCAGCCAGCGTATCCGCCGTTTCTCCCGACTGAGTTACCCCAATAGTTAAAGTATTTGCTGTCAGCGGTGGCGGTGCGTAGCGGTACTCCGAAGCGTACTGCACGGCAGTGGGAATATTAGCTAGTTGTTCCAACAAATATTTGCCAATTAGCGAGGCGTGCCAGCTCGTTCCGCAGGCGAGAATTGAAATTTGTTCGACATCGGCGCAAAGTTCTTTGGGCAAGTTGAGATTGATGGGAGAGCGCGGATTTCCTGGCTGCCAATCACTATCTAAGTAAGCCTCCAAACAAGCTCTGACTACGGCTGGCTGTTCATAAATCTCCTTGTGCATGAAGTGTTTGAAGCCTTGCTTTTCGACTAAAACCGGACTCCAACCAAGGATGCGCGGGCTTTTTTTCAGCCTTTCCCCTGCAAAGCTGTAAACTTCCACTCCCATCGAAGTTAGCCTTGCCAATTCGCCATTTTCCAAGGACAAAACAGTGCGGGTGTGAGATACTAAGGCCGGCGTGTCGGAAGCGCAGAAAAATTCGCCAGCACCAAAGCCAATCACCAAAGGAGCTTGCTGTCTGGCGACAATTATTTCCTCGGGAAAATCTGCACAGATAACGGCGATCGCAAAAGCTCCTTCTAATTTGTTTACCGCCTTTAAAACAGTTTCCAAAAACGATAAATCAGCAATTTTCTCTGTTTTTTTATCTTTTTCTTCTTCCTTCTCCCTTCTTGCTTCTTTCAAAAATTCAGCTATTAAATGAGGGATAACTTCTGTATCGGTATCCGAGACAAATTTATGTCCCTTCGCTTTCAATTCTTTCCGCAACTCGCGATAATTTTCGACAATTCCATTTTGAACTACCGCAATTCGCCCGCTATTATCTAGGTGAGGGTGAGCGTTATATTCTTCAGGCTTGCCGTGAGTTGCCCAGCGGGTGTGTCCGATGCCGATGGGAGCCAGAGAGTCAATCTCTGCTAGCTTTTCCCGGAGGCTGTGCAATTTGCCCTTTGCTCGGATGCAAGTAATTTCTCCTTCGGAGATGGTAGCGAGGCCCGCTGAATCGTAGCCCCGGTATTCTAGTTTCTCCAATCCTGCTAGCAAAATCTCGCTTGCTGCTTGCGTGCCGATATAGCCAACGATTCCGCACATTTAACGTACTACTCCTGCTTAGCGATCGCAATAAAACTCAAGTTTTATCATTTTTACCTTCTTCGGGCCCCGAATGCAGATTCCGCTACAAAAAAAGAGGGGGCGATTACATTGCCCCCTCTCTTGTGCCCGTAATTCGATCGGTGTGTCGATCGATATTTAGTAGGCTAGACCCATACTGCGAGTGGTTTCTGCTCCCAGGTAAACCCGGATGCTCAGAAAATCGGTGGGGCAAGCAGTTTCGCACCGCTTGCAGCCTACACAGTCTTCGGTGCGGGGAGATGAGGCAATCTGAGCTGCTTTGCAGCCATCCCAGGGCACCATCTCCAAAACGTCAGTCGGACAAGCGCGGACGCATTGAGTGCAGCCGATGCAAGTATCGTAAATTTTGACTGAATGAGACATTGAATAAAGGCTCCCAACGAGTCACTAAAAATTTGCTGCCTCTGCGAATTAACAGATTTGACGGCGAGGTGCCACCGCTATAGCCTGCACAGAGAATTAAAGGTTAGTCTACCGCAGTGCCTGGAAGCACTTCGCGAAAAAGCGACAAAACTTCACAGTTATTCACGCTGGGACTCTTATAGAACCCATTTGGGCTCTCTATCATTCGCCAACCGTTTGAGCATCAGCCTGATGAAATACAAATTGAGTTTGGCAGTAGGATTGGTGAGAGTGGGTTCAAAGTTCTTGACCAAACTGCGATGATTTTATGCGGGTGATACCCCTTACCCTTGCAGAATGGTAATCTTCGGAATATTGACGGGCCCGAGTGTGAAAATCATCGAGGTTGTGACTCAACATTTCAATCAAGCCACAGTCATCGGACACCCTGGCTTTTGTGGAATGGATAAAAAACGGCAAGCTGAATAGTATCAACGGCTAGATGTTGTTTTATGCCATTGGTGCATTTGTAATGGCAGAAGCCTTTAGACTGGACACTCGCAAATTGCAGGTATTTTTTACCTCTACACGGAGCTATTAGAGGATTTCTAGCCGTTTGTTAATCAATTTTACGCTGCGAGGTAATGAAGGGATATCGGGGAGCCAAGAAGAAGCCCACGAGACTAGCGAAGAGAATCGGTGTAAAAGTGCTGAATCCTGTTAACTTGGCGAGTAGCAGAGTTGTACTAATTGGAGTTCGAGTAACTGTTGAATTCAGGGCAGCCATTACACAAATCATTGCCAAAGTCTCGTTGGATGCGGGATTAATGATAGCGATTGCCTTTCCTAAACAGGCTCCTATAAAAAACAGTGGGATGATAATCCCCCCCCGCCAGCCTCCATTTACAGTCGTACTAATGGCAAACACTTTAGCAATAACTAAAGTTAAGAGAAATCCCAAAGAAAAGTTTCCCTCAACAATTTTTTCAATTTGATGTTCACCAAAGAAACGAGTGAGCGGAAATAATGCTGATAAAACACCAAGTCCTAGTCCAGCTAAAGTCGTACGCACATAGATTGGACTGGGTATCGAATCAAACAAGCGGCCTACACCGCGAAATACAGCGATAAAAAGCCACCCCATGAGCGCACCTACGATTCCATAAGCAATCGCTGCGCCAAAGTCATAAAGGCTGTCCACATTGTATTGAGGAAAATGCCAGGTAGGACCAATTCCTAGCTTGGTAATTGCTACAAAGATGGTATAACTTGCACAACTTGCCACGACCGCAGGCAATATTGCTTCAAAATACTCCACAACATTCTGATGATGCAGGATTTCTAAAGCAAAAAAAGTACCACCCAATGGAGCGCCGAACAAAACTGTAAAACCAGATGCCATGCCAGCAATACTCAAAGTTCGTAGTGCCTCTCCACGCAATTGAAAGCGATCGGCAAACCACGTACCAATTGAACCTGTTACTTGCACCATTGGTGCTTCTGGACCAGCACTGCCTCCACTGGCAATACTGATTAGCGACGACAGAATCATCGAAGGATTCTCGTTCATTGGTAACCGCCCACCATTGAGATGAATATTGTCAATAATCAACCCTATTTCGCCAGGATTTCCCAGCCAATGAATGAGCAAACCGATGAGTAAACCCGCAAGCGGCATGATGATTAGTAGAGAATGTCCACTAAAATATTCAAATCCCACCATCATGTAAGACAAAAATATCCAATAACTTGCACCAAACAAACCACAAATGATTCCTAGCATTGCCCATAGGAATACCGAACGGGTGAGATTTACTGGGTTTCGTTTCATTGCTGATTCCTTATCCATAACTAGGCAGTTAGGAACTCTTAAAAAACTATTTTGTGTAATTGTATACAACTTTTGTTTCTGTTGTCTGCATATTAACCTACCAACCACCACACTTGCTTTGGAGTGTAGATCCGGGCTATGGAATGCGAAGAGAGTGATCGCAGTCTAACAAGGGCTGGCAAAGGAACTGAGGCATCGGTTATCAGTGGTGTAGCCACCGTGCAACGCCGTTCGCTGAAGCCCCCGTCGTTAGACCGCTTCATCTTTTGGTGGTGTCAATAGCTTAAAGAACCCATTTGGGCTCTCTGATGACGAGCTAAGATCAGAAATAACTGGCATTGTCGAGCAACTTCACCAACAACGGGTGATAACTCCGCAGCGCGATTGCTGCCCCACAAGAAGAAGACTAGACCACCTCTGGGGACAAAACGACAAATTGTGGACGGTATCTTCTATCAACTCAAGAGTGTATGAGCGCGATCGATCGTCCCGCTAGCACTCGGGTATAATTCCGCTCTAACGGGATTTGATATTAGAAAGGAGTAAAGTCCTTACTACCAAGCCGCGCAAATCGATCGACTAAAAGCCTAATTTTTCTAACACGGGCTTAGTTGAAACAATATGTCGATCGAGCCCTAGTTTTTTTGGCTCCACACCCACAGCCAAAGCCACCAATTGTGACAAATGCAACACGGGCAAACCCAACTTGCGCCCGATTACTTTTTCCACCTCCGGCTGCCGCGAATCCAAATTCAAGTGACAGAGAGGACAAGGCGTTACCATACAATCAGCCCCATTGTCAAGAGCATCTTGAATATGTTTGCCTGCCATCTGAAAAGATTGGTTAGTGGCATAACTCGCCAACGGCCAGCCGCAGCACTGCGTCCGCCCTCGATAATAAACCGGAGTTGCCCCGATCGCGCGAAACACATTTTCCATCGATTCCGGTTGGTGCGGGTCATCGTAAAGCAGCTTATCCTGAGCTCGCAGCAGGTAGCACCCGTAAAAAGACGCGCACTTCAAACCCGAAAGCTTGCGGGTGACTCGCTTCTGCACCTCGTCGAGCCCGTAATCTGCAACGATCGCCCACAACAGATGTTTCACCTCGGTACTGCCTTGATAAGGCGAACAGCCTTGTTTTTTTAGTAAACCGTTGACTTTTTCTATGTAGTTGGGATCGGTTTTCTGAGATTCCTTGAGGCGATCGTCCACATGACCGATGACCCCTTGACAAGTGCTGCAATGCGTCAGCAAAGGCAGATTCAGTTCCTCAGCCAAAGCAATATTGCGGGCGTTGACAGTATCTTCGAGTAACTGCGAATCTTCCTTGAAAGTGCCAGAACCGCAGCAGGAAGCTTTCTTTAGTTCCACCAGTTCAATCCCCAACGCTTGAGTCAGCGCTTGGGTAGACAGGTAAAGTTCACGGGCGGCCCCTTGGGCAACACAACCGGGAAAGTAAGCATATTTGAGATTTGGGGATGGCATAGTCGTTTCTGCTGGGGAGAAAAGGCAAGGGACAAGAAACGAGAGCGGTGGAGGTCGGGATGCTTCCTGCTTCGTTTCCCCTCTTCTATCCTTACCCAGTTTTAGACAATTTATTGACTACAAAGGGTTCAAAAACATTGGCTATATTGGCGTACACCTAACAAGCGCTTGCACTCGGAACGGAGGTATACGCCATCAGTTATGATGCAAACATTCAGGCAATGTTTAGAAATACTCACTTAGATTAAAGTTGGCTGATACCACCATCAACCGCAATTACAACGCCCAAAATGTAAGCAGAGTCTGAAGCGATCAGAACTAAGACTGCTTTGGCAATGTCTTCATGCGCGCCAAACCGCTGTCTCATCGTCACAATTCCATCTGAGCACCAAGCCCGGCCAATTCAGCCCACTCGGTTTGGTTCGAGTGCAGAATCATAGCCGCACCTCCCCGCGTGCCAAACTCTGACCCATAGCGATAGAATAGCATGCAGCGCAAGATCGGGAGATGCCATGAAGTCAGATCCAAGACCCAATCAAGAAATCCTGCCTTCGATTGAAAATGAAGACGCGGGCTGGGGTAATGGAGCAAGAAATTTGCTTTGCCCTGTGTGCGGTGGCAACTACAACCATGTTAAACCGCCGTACTTAAAAGACGGCGGAGATAACTACGAGGCAAAGTGGGGTGGCCGCGGCGATCTGGCGGTCATTCCCATGTGGGGCGAATGCGGTTCCGAGTGGGAGGTTTGCATCGGATTCCATAAGGGGCAAAGCCTAATCTTCGTGAGGGTTAGCGAGTCCTGCAAGGCGCAGGATCAGCCATAGGCAATGCTCCACGAAGAGCGCTCTAGCCCTTCCATCGAGCTGCAGGCAAAAGGCTACGCCTTTTGCCTGCAGCTCATGTCAAACGTTATCGAAACTCAAAAAGCATTTCAGCATACTTGTTGTTTTCCTATGTACGAGCCACTGTGCCCCATAAAAGTCCTTAAGTAGACACCAATGCCCACGGCCCACTCGCTACACAGAGGGTCACTTAGAAAAGCGGCCACCCTTTCTCTTGCCGATCCCCCTTTCGGATAAGATTAGATACGCAGCAACCAATGAGGACACGAGGTTATGAGTCAAGACGACATTTTTGCTAGAGTCAAGAAAATTGTGGCTGATCAATTGGAAGTCGATCCAAGCGAAGTCAAGCCCGAAGCCAACTTTGCTAACGATTTAGGAGCAGATTCCTTAGATACAGTAGAGCTGGTCATGGCCTTGGAAGAAGAGTTTGATATTGAAATTCCCGACGAAGCAGCCGAAGGAATTACTACGGTTCAAGCTTCTGTAGATTTCATCAGCAGCCAACTTGCAGCTCCAAAAGCATAAAATACCTGTCTTTTCCCCTAAGAGGAGAGAAGTTAGAAAACTGGAAACTCCTCTTTTGTTCTGCGTTCTGGGTGTTTAATTTTTTGAAACTGAAATCATGACAAATTTAGAGCGTAAGCGCGTTGTTATCACGGGTCTCGGCGCGATTACACCGATCGGCAATACCTTGTCTGAATATTGGGACGGGTTGCTTGCCGGGAAGAATGGTATAGGCCCGATCACCTTATTCGACCCGTCGCGGCACGACTGCCGCTTTGCCGCAGAGGTGAAGGGTTACGACCCACACGACTATTTAGAGCGCAAGGAAGCAAAGCGGATGGATCGCTTTGCTCAATTTGGGGTGTCAGCGAGCAAGCAAGCTCTTGCTGATGCGAAGTTTGAGATTAACGACCTGAACGCAGAACAGGTGGGTGTCATTCTGGGCACTGGCATTGGCGGCCTGAAGGTTTTAGAAGACCAGCAAGAGATATATCTGACTCGCGGCCCCGATCGATGCAGCCCGTTTATGATTCCCATGATGATTGCGAATATGGCCGCGGGCCTGACGGCGATTCACACGGGCGCTAAAGGGCCCAACTCTTGCACGGTGACGGCCTGCGCTGCCGGGTCAAATGCCGTGGGCGATGCGTTTCGCTTAGTTCAGGCGGGTTACGCGCAAGCAATGATTTGCGGCGGTACAGAAGCTGCGGTGACACCTTTGTGCGTGGCGGGTTTTGCTGCGGCGAGGGCGCTTTCGACTCGCAACGATGACCCGACTCATGCTTCTCGTCCGTTCGATCGCGATCGTGATGGTTTTGTCGTCGGCGAAGGTGCTGGCATTCTGATTTTAGAAGAAATGGAACACGCTCTGGCGCGTGGCGCGAAGATTTACGCAGAAATCGTCGGCTACGGTTTAACTTGCGATGCGTATCACATGACTTCTCCGGTACCGGGGGGGAACGGTGCGTCGCGCGCGATGGCTTTAGCGCTCAAGGATGCGGGTTTGACGCCGGATCAAGTGAGCTATATCAACGCTCACGGCACGAGCACGCTTCCCAACGATTCTACTGAAACAAAAGCGATTAAGCAGACTTTGGGAGACCACGCTTACAAAGTAGCAATTAGTTCTACCAAGTCAATGACCGGTCATCTTTTGGGCGGTTCTGGGGGAATTGAGGCGGTGGCGACGGTAATGTCGATCGCCAATGACAAAATCGCGCCGACAATCAATCTGGAAAACCCAGATCCTGAGTGTGATTTGGACTATGTTCCTCATACAAGCCGCGATCTAAAAGTTGATGTGGCGCTGTCGAATTCTTTTGGATTTGGCGGCCACAACGTGACTCTGGCATTCAAGAAGTTTGTTCAGTAACAGGTAATTTGAAAGTCGAGAGTTAAAAGGTGAAAAATTAATTTTTCACCTTTTAATTTTTAGATAAATTTTAGATGAGGCGATCGGCTATTAAGTAAATCAAATTAACTCAACCTAAAATGCGATCGCACGTTAGAGTCCCGCAACACTGTAACTGCTGCGGGGTTCTGGATATTCTATTTTTTGATTAGCCGTTGCTCATATCAGGTCCGGGCGATCGCTTGACTCAAAACGCTTACTTGTCATGAGTCAAGCGCAACAAAGTAAGGGCATTGCCGAAAGGGCGAGATTCTTCAGTTCCTTCAAAACTCAGAATGACAACTACTCAAGCGGACTTGATATCACTTAGTTTGTTAACAGAAGGAGAACTTTAAAAATCTTTTTTTCCCAAACAAAAAGCGCCCCTATTTCTAGGAGCGCTTTTTGTCAATCTAGACTAAAACTTAGCCGTTGATAGAAGGAGCAACCAAAGCTACGGGAGTTGTTTCACCAGCAGCCAAATCAAGCGGGAAGTTGTGAGCATTGCGCTCGTGCATTACTTCCATACCCAAGTTAGCGCGGTTGATGACATCAGCCCAAGTATTGATAACGCGACCTTGAGAGTCGATAATCGATTGGTTGAAGTTGAAACCGTTCAAGTTGAAAGCCATCGTGGAAATACCCAAAGCGGTAAACCAGATGCCGACTACTGGCCATGCACCTAACAAGAAGTGCAAAGAACGGCTGTTGTTGAAAGAAGCGTATTGGAAAATCAAACGACCGAAGTAGCCGTGGGCTGCAACGATGTTGTAGGTTTCTTCTTCTTGACCGAATTTGTAACCGTAGTTTTGCGATTCGGTTTCGGTTGTTTCACGAACCAAAGAAGAAGTAACGAGAGAACCGTGCATGGCGGAGAACAAAGAACCACCGAAGACACCAGCAACTCCCAACATATGGAAGGGGTGCATCAGGATGTTGTGCTCGGCTTGGAACACGATCATGAAGTTGAATGTGCCGGAGATACCCAAAGGCATACCGTCAGAGAACGAACCTTGACCAATTGGGTAGATCAAGAATACTGCGGTTGCTGCTGCAACAGGTGCAGAGTAAGCGACGCAGATCCAAGGACGCATACCTAAGCGGTAGGACAATTCCCATTCACGACCCATGTAGCAGAAAACGCCAATGAGGAAGTGGAAAATTACCAATTGGTAAGGGCCGCCGTTGTACAACCACTCATCGAGGGAAGCTGCTTCCCAGATTGGGTAGAAGTGTAAGCCGATCGCGTTAGATGAAGGAACGACAGCACCTGTGATGATGTTGTTACCGTACATCAAGGAACCTGCTACTGGTTCGCGGATGCCGTCGATGTCCACTGGAGGGGCAGCGATGAAGGCGATGATGTAGCAGATGGTGGCGCTGAGCAAGGTAGGAATCATCAAGACTCCGAACCAACCTACATAAATGCGGTTGTCGGTGCTTGTGACCCACTCACAAAAGCGTTCCCAGACGTTGGCGCTTTCGCGCTGCTGTAAGGTTGTTGTCATGGTTTTATGATTGCTGTATTTGGTTGTCAATGTTCGGATGATGTTTCTATTATTAACGGTATTGTTAACGTTTGTAAAGGGGTTTGAGGACAGTTAAACTGATGAGGGTTATTAGGAAAGCTGATGAAACCAGAGACAGGGGCGTAGCTTGCGGGGCGCGACGCCATCGCCAGAAGTTTTGTTAAGAAAGTTGAGGGTTTTGCTTTCTGTGGGTCAGGTCGTGATACCTTTCTAAAACCTGAAAGCGGGAAAGTCCGGTGCAATTCCGGCGCTGTGCCGCAACTGTAAAAGTCAGAATGCCGATTTCGGGGGCGCTTTGTGGGCGTTTACTTTTGGATTCCCTGCGTAGCACGGGGAGGAGATTATTTGTTAGCTTTGACTGATTTGCCGACTTGTCCGGGTTTATTTTACGGTTCCCAAGCCCGAGACGGAGTTTTATCGAGAATGCGGATTCCGGGGGGAATTTTAAACGCGCAGCAGTGCCGGACGATCGCCGATTTGGCTGATCAATACAGTACCGGCTGTTTGCAAGTGACAAATCGGGCAAATTTGCAAATCCGAGAAGTGAACTCGGAAATTGCCCCGGAAGTCTGGAACCGCTTGCAGGAATTGGGGATAGCCTCTCGCCGCGTTGAAGTTGACCCGATTCGCAATATTATGGCAAGCCCGACAGCAGGGATCGATCGCCAGCAGTTACTGGATACTCGCCCGCTAGTCAAAGCTTGGGATGATTATCTGCAAACACATCCCGAATTGTCGGAACTTTCGCCTAAGTTCAGTATTGGCTTCGACGGCGGAGAATCGGTTTCGATCCAGGCTTTACGCAACGATATTTTATTAGCTGCTGAAGGGCTTTCAACCCAATCAGAAATCTTTTTTCGGCTGCATTTAAACGGCGATACAGGAATTTTAATCCCAGAATCGCAATGTATTTCAGTATTAGCCGCCCTGGCTAGCGCCTATCTTGAATACACCAAAAATCGACCTCGAATTGATGGCAAAAAACCGCGTTTGCGTCACCTGCTGGCAGATTGGGGCGCTGAAAATTATCTAGAAAGGGTACAGCAGAATTTACCATTTTTATGGCAATTCACATCTTGCACATTTCCCAAAAACAGGCAAGATGCCTGTTCCACAAAGAGTGAATTTCCTTGTGGGGTGGGCCTCTTGCCCGCCCGATCGATCGACTCATCTGAAAAATCCCTCCCCAATCACCGACATCTCGGCATCCACCCTCAGCGACAGTCGGATTTATCCTACATGGGAATTGCGCTGCCTCTGGGTAGGCTAGAATCAAAGCAACTGCGGAATTTGGCAAATTTAGCCCAAAATCTAGCCAGCGGTACCCTGAGACTTACGCCGTGGCAAAATCTGTTGATTTCTGATATCCCCAACTCCCAGCTTTTTGAGGTGAAACAGCAAATCGCCGATTTGGGATTGCACTCGTCGGCGACGCGCCTAGATTCGTGCTTGGTGGCTTGTGCCGGCAGCAGCGGCTGTGCGTCGGCGGCGACAGATACTCAAAGTCACGCCCTAGCAATGGCGAGGGATTTAGCGCAAAAATTGACGATCGACCTGCCGATTAACATTCATTTCAGCGGTTGCCAAAAGTCCTGCGCCCAGCACCAGCCACTTGATATCACGCTGGTGGGAATTCAGATTGAGCGAGGAGACGAGACGATCGAAGGTTACGACATTTATGCGGGTAGAAAAGATTTGCCCTTTGGGCGACCAATTTTTCCGGCGGTGAGTGCGGTCGAGATGCCCGGTGCGATCGAGCGAATGTTGCAGGTATATCAGCGGTTTCGAGAGCCTTTGGAGTCCTTTGGTGAGTTTGTCGATCGGTGGGCGATCGACAAATTGCAGGAGTTGTTGAGCGCCGAAAATCGGAATTGAAAGTGAAAAAAGATCCCATGAAAACCGACAAATTTTAAGCATTTCTCTTCCTATCTCTCTTGATATTTCTTCCTTCGCGTCCTTCGCGCCTTCGCGGTTCATTCAAAAAATCTATTTCACAAATCCCACAAAATTCCCATAGCAGTTTTAAACAATGATTGACTACATTCGAGACGGAACAGAAATCTACACCAAATCCTTCGCCACAATTCGAGCCGAAGCAGATTTGTCAAGCTTGCCGCCCGATTTAGAATCGGTAGCCGTGCGACTAATTCACAGTTGCGGCATGACCGATATTGTTACAGATTTAGCCGCTTCCCCCGGTGCAGCCACCTGCGGACGCCAAGCCCTCTCCGCAGGTGCGCCCATCCTGTGCGATGCCCGGATGGTGGCCGAAGGCATCACTCGCAAACGCCTTCCGGCTGACAATCCGGTGATTTGCACCCTCTGGCATTCCGAAATCCCGGAGTTGGCGCGGCAAATGGGAAATACTCGATCGGCTGCGGCGCTTGATTTATGGCTGGATAACTTGCAGGGTGCGGTTGTGGCAATTGGCAATGCCCCGACTGCTTTGTTCCGACTGCTGGAAATGCTGGATGCCGGAGCACCCAAACCGGCTTTAATTCTGGGTTTCCCGGTAGGATTTGTGGGGGCTGCCGAATCCAAAGCCGAACTCGCTGCCAACAGTCGGGGAGTGCCATTTATTACGTTGCACGGGCGACGCGGTGGCAGTGCAATGGCAACGGCGGCCGTGAATGCGTTAGCGAAAAAGGATGAATTATGACTAAGGCTACTGGTAAATTGTACGGTTTGGGTATTGGGCCTGGCGATCCAGAATTGATCACATTGAAAGCTTATCGGATTTTGCAATCGGTGCCGGTGATTGCCTATCCGGCGATGGAAAATGGTAAGGTGCTGGCGCGGGCGATCGTCGCAGATTATCTGCGCCCGGAGCAAATTGAGATTCCGATGCCGCTGCCTTTTAGTCCGACGCGATCGTCTCAACCTTATTATGATATTGCTGCCGAGAAAATTGCCGCACATCTGAGCGAGGGACAGGATGTGGCAGTGCTATGTGAGGGCGAACCTTTTCTCTACGGCTCGTTTATGTATCTATTCAACCGTTTGTCGGCGAGATTTACCACTGAAGTTGTGCCGGGAATTTCTTCGACAATGGCGAGTGCGGCTGCGTTGGGAGTGCCGCTGACTTATCGTAACGATGTGTTAAGTATTATGCCTGCGACGCTGGATACTGAGGTTTTGCGCGATCGACTGGCGGTTGTTGATGCTGCTGTGATTATTAAGCTGGGGAGGCATTTTGCGAAAGTCCGGGACGTGCTGATTGGGTTGGGACAGTTCGATCGAGCATTGTATATAGAACGCGCAACTATGCCGAATCAGCGAATTCGGGCGATCGCAGATGTCGAGCCCGCTGAAGTTCCCTATTGGGCTCTCATTATGATACCTAGCCAGCAAAAGTCTGTATCTTAATATTTCCATGCCTGAAGGCGACGCGCTTCCAGGCTTTACCTACTTTTTTGTGCATTCTTACCTCTTTATCCTGTTTTCTTCATATTGATAACTTAACCTTATAACTTACATCAGTTAATCTGTTGTTAAAATACTTTACAAACCTTAGAATATGCTTTATGTTTATTTACATGGCGGAACACAAAGCCGTCACGAACATTGAAAACCAAATAAAGCAATCATAAACAAATGACAACAACCTTACAGCAGCGCGAAAGCGCCAACGTCTGGGAACGCTTTTGTGAGTGGGTCACAAGCACCGACAACCGCATTTATGTAGGTTGGTTCGGAGTCTTGATGATTCCTACCTTGCTCAGCGCCACCATCTGCTACATCATCGCCTTCATCGCTGCTCCTCCAGTGGACATCGACGGCATCCGCGAACCAGTAGCAGGTTCCTTGATGTACGGTAACAACATCATCACAGGTGCTGTTGTTCCTTCATCGAATGCAATTGGTCTTCACTTCTACCCAATCTGGGAAGCAGCTTCCCTCGATGAGTGGTTGTACAACGGCGGCCCTTACCAATTGGTAATTTTCCACTTCCTCATTGGCGTTTTCTGCTACATGGGTCGTGAATGGGAATTGTCCTACCGCTTAGGTATGCGTCCTTGGATCTGCGTCGCTTACTCTGCACCAGTTGCAGCAGCCACCGCAGTATTCTTGATCTACCCAATTGGTCAAGGTTCGTTCTCTGACGGTATGCCCTTGGGTATCTCCGGTACATTCAACTTCATGATCGTGTTCCAAGCCGAGCACAACATCCTGATGCACCCCTTCCACATGTTGGGAGTTGCTGGTGTCTTCGGTGGTAGCTTGTTCTCCGCCATGCACGGTTCTTTGGTAACATCTTCCTTGGTTCGTGAAACAACCGAAACCGAATCGCAAAACTACGGTTACAAATTCGGTCAAGAAGAAGAAACCTACAACATCGTTGCAGCCCACGGCTACTTCGGTCGTTTGATTTTCCAATACGCTTCTTTCAACAACAGCCGTTCTTTGCACTTCTTGTTAGGTGCATGGCCAGTTGTCGGTATCTGGTTTACCGCTTTGGGTATCTCCACGATGGCTTTCAACTTGAACGGTTTCAACTTCAACCAATCGATTATCGACTCTCAAGGTCGCGTTATCAATACTTGGGCTGATGTCATCAACCGCGCTAACTTGGGTATGGAAGTAATGCACGAGCGCAATGCTCACAACTTCCCGCTTGATTTGGCTGCTAGTGAAGTCACTCCAGTAGCTTTGGTTGCTCCTTCTATCAATGGCTAAGTTTTAGCTTTTGATTAACAAAAAGCGCTCCTAGAAATAGGGGCGCTTTTTGTTTGGGGAAAATATTTTTCTAGAGCTGTTTCTATCCGTTAAATCCCTTAAATCCGTAACCCCCCTTACCTCCGTTGCCTTCCTTCTTGCTTTTTACTTATTTTTTCTTCCTTTATTCTTTAATTTTTTATGATTACTATAGAATATAGCCACTAGGCCGATCGAGATACTGTGACATACTCCACGGGCGAAATCTTATATTATGGTCTAGGATTCCCATAGTCGGATTCAGAATATGTTGGGCTTGCTATAAAGTGTTCGCTAGCAGCAATGCAATTGTGTCAATTCCAGAATCTAACCATAGACAAATGTAGCTGATCGGGAGTCGCTCCTCACCGTCCCAAGCGCTCTATCTGTAAGGAGAATTTGTATTATGAAAGATGGACAAGAAGTACGCCGCGTCTCCACATCCGTCATTGCGGGTGTTTGCGGGTTGGCTTTACTGGCGGGAGGGGGCATTGCCTGGTGGACAGCGAACCGTTCGCCAACCCCCGCAGATACGCAGTCTTCTGCTCAAACTACGGCTCCGCCGCTGTCCCCAAGTCCTGCGGAATCTCCTGCTGTAATTATCCCCGTACCCCCTCCAAATCCTGTACAAGTGCCACAGGTTCAGACGCCACAGGTTCAGACGCCGCAGGTTCAGACGCCTACAGCTCAGACGCCTAACGCTCTGGTGCCCAAGTCACCGCAGCCAAAGCCTTTGCCGCAGACTGATGTCCAGACAGTGCAAGTCTACTGGGTTAAAGATGCGATCGGCAAATTTGAGGGAGTTCCTACGAAAGTAGCTGTCAAACAAGCTGACAAGCCTGATGCAGCTTTACAAGCTGCTTTTAACAGTTTGTTGGCTGGGCCAAAGGATGCAACTGTTTCTAGCGAAATTCCTAATGGGACAAAACTCAGGGGTTTGAGTGTTAAGAATGACGGAGTTTATGTCGATTTGTCGGCAGAATTTACTTCCGGGGGAGGGAGCAATTCGATGACTGGCCGGTTAGGGCAAGTTATCTATACGGCTACGAGTTTACAACCGAATACCAAGGTTTGGATTTCGGTAGAAGGCAAGCCTTTAGAACTTTTAGGGGGCGAAGGTTTGGAGGTGGCTCAGCCGAGTACCCGCCAAAGTTTTGACAAAAATTTTCCCCTTTAGTAATTATGAGTCATTAGTTAGAAATCATTAGTTAGGAGTCATTAGTCATCGGTCTGAAGGCAGAGAGTAGGGATTGATAACTGATGACTCATGGCTGATGACTAATGACCACGAATTTCAAAGGTGGTACAAGCCGCCGGATTTATCCGTGGAATCAATCCCAAATCGAAAATCTAAAATCCTCCAGCCCCCGCATTTATCCGTGGGGTCAATCTAAAATCTAAAATCTAAAATCTAAAATCGATTGACTGGGGGCTGAGAACTAATTTTCAGTGCTTCGTAGTTAGACTAAATGCCCGAAAGTGTAGGGCTTGCTGTTCGATCCGGCTGGCAAGCCGATCGCACACCATATTACACAGCTCGAATATTAGCTCGTCTTGCACCTTATAATAAGCTGAAGTTCCTTCACTCCGGCGAGTGAGGATACCAGCTTGGAGCATTAGTTTTAGGTGCTTAGAAACATTGGCTTGACTCGTTTGAGTAGCTTCCACCAATTCTTGCACGCATTTTTCGCCGTCGCGAAGCAAGTTCAAAATTCGTAAACGCATGGGTTCGCTCAAAATACTGAAATACTCAGCAACTTGTTGCACAACCTCTTGCGGGACAGGCTGGGATGACTTCATCAAACTCACCGGAGAGAAGTGATCGGGAAATATTAGCATTTATTCTGTCCATAACAATAAAGTAATCCTTCAATCCGGATTAATTCGCATCAACACTTGACCGTATTCGACAGGTTCGCCATTTTGAACTAAAATTTCCATCACTTGACCGGAGACTTCATCAGCATCGATCTCGTTCATCAGCTTCATCGCTTCGATAATACAGACTGTCTGGCTGACCTTGATGCGATCGCCCACATTGACAAAAGGTGGCTCATCAGGAGCAGCCGCGCGATAAAAGGTTCCTACCATCGGCGAGATAATTGGCACCCATTTCGTATCTACAGAAGCAGGTACGGCAGCAGGTGCGGCGACAGGGGCGACGGGTACAGGGGCAGCCAGATCCGCTGCTAAATTTTGGTCAACAGCAGGAGGTGACGCTAAGGTGGGGCTAGGAACCGCGCCCAACGCGATCGGAGCGACAGTCGCCACGGCAGCAGGGAGCGCCGCAGAGGTGCCTGGTGAACTTGCCAGAATGCCTTTGCGTACTGTCAGTTCAATATCCCCACTTTTTAATGTCAGTTCCGAAATGCCAGTTTTGTCTAATACAGTTAGCAGGTCACAAAGCTGGTTTAAGTCTAGTTGCACAGCAGATTCAAGGGTAATTGAGAATTGAAAATTGAAAATTGAAAATTGAAAATTCCGAATCAGGCGACGCTAGGAGAATTCACCGATTTTGGAGGCAAAAGGGATAGTTCTTAAGCTGTGAGCGATGAGTATTGAATTTTAACTTCTTTAACTCATAACTCAGAAATAAAAACTAAAAACTCCCTTTTCCTCCCTCGTTTCTACTCTCGACCGAGGTACTTGTCTTCACGAGTATCAATCCGAATCCGTTCTCCAATGGAAATAAATAGAGGCACCATAACCTGAGCTCCGGTGGAGACGATCGCGGGTTTGCTGCCACCAGTGGCAGTATCTCCTTTGACTCCGGGATCGGTTTGCAGCACTTCCAAGACGACAGAGTTGGGGAGTTCCACTTCCATGATTTGGTCGTTCCAGCGCAGGATGCTGACTTCCATCCCTTCACTGAGGTACTTGACACGATCGCCTATTTGCTTAGCATTGAGGCGACTTTCCTCGTAAGTTTCCATATCCATAAAGACGAACTCGTCGCCCTCTTTATAGGTATGCTGCATCACACTCTTTTCCAGGTTGGCTTGAGGCATAGTCTCGCCCGCCCGGAAGGTTTGTTCTACTACGTTTCCGGTTTGGACGTTTTTTAATTTGGTCCGCACGAAAGCCGAGCCTTTTCCTGGCTTGACGTGGAGGAATTCGATAACCCGCCACACGCCGTTATTCCATTCAATTGAAACACCTGGTCGAAAGTCGTTACTAGAGATCATATAAATTTTTGTGGGCAATCCCGTCGCCTTTGGGCACGGGGGAACTAGAGTCAGTCGATTTTAGATTTTAGATTTTAGATTTTAGATCTACTCCACAGATGAATTTGGGAGATTGAACCTTGGTCTAAAATTTTGATCTCTCCACGACAGGAGTCTGGGGATTGTATCCGTTTTTGAGCGGGTCAGGTTAAAGCCGCAGTCTAGCTGACGGCATCAAAAAGCAATTGGCATTTTATTTTACCGTTCAAAGGGAGCAAGTGCTGTACTGAAATGTTAATGGCAGGGGGCAGTGGGCGGTTGTCAGTTGACCGAAAGCATCCAGGATACAAGCCCCCGGATTCATCCGTCCAGAAATAAAAAACCTGTATCCGATCAACAAGCCCCCGAATTTATCCGTGGGGTCAATCTAAAATCTAAAATCTAAAATCTAAAATCTAAAATCGATTGACTGTTGCTAGTGGGCAACTCCCTCCCCAGCCAAACCAACAGACACTTTAGATATTAGACGGGAAGCCCCGCGCTGTACCTGTACTCAGCAGGTCAGCGTCGGGATGAGAGGCGCGTCAATCGATGGGGTTCAACACCCCGGAGATTGACAATTTTCTTAGCAACTCACGAATAACATCACTCTGTGTTCGCTCGGTCAACTCGCAGTACTTTCGCAAATGCTCAACCTCTCGTTCCGGCAACCTAATACTGATTTGTGACATGGTAGCAATACTGTAGCAATATGCTATAATCTTATCATGAGACTTGCATATCAGTACCGATTACTTCCGACCTCAAGCCAGCAGGCTACGCTCAACAGGTGGCTTGATATGTTGCGACATCAGTACAACTGGATGCTCGCAGATAGGTTTGACTGGTGGGAGTCGAATCGGTGTGCAGTCAATTCCTGCCCGTTGGTTTGCAGTATCGCCCAAACCAGAGAGCAGCCCGAATACTATGGGCAGAAGCGTTCTCTGGTCGGCTTGAAGCAGGATAGACCCTGGTACAAAGAGATTCATTCTCAGGTGCTTCAGGACATGGTGAAGCGGGTTAAGCTCGCGTTTGACCGATACCTAAAAGGGGACTGCAACGGCAAGAAATCAGGGAAGCCAAGATTCAAAGGCGCAAACCGATACCACAGTTTCACCTACCCTCAAGCTTCGATAGATTGGATTGACGGCAACAAAATCGAGCTGCCCAAAATCGGAGCAGTTAAGGTTGTTTGGCATCGTCCGCTACCAGAAGGTTTTGAAGTTAAGTCAGCCATTCTGACTCACAAAGCAGATGGTTGGTATGTGACGCTCAGCCTGCAAGATGAATCTGTGCCAGAACAAACCGTTGATGTTGTTCCCGACTGGGATAACTCGATTGGAATTGATATGGGGCTAGAGTACTTTGTTGCAGACTCGGAAGGAGATTTAATCGACTATCCTCGTCACCTGAGAGCGGCTGAATCGAAGCTTGCCTTGCTGCAACAGAAGAGAGAGTTGCGCCCAAAGGGTAGCGTTGCAGGAGCGCGATTGAATCAGCGGATTGCAAGGCTTCATCAGAAGATAGCAAGACAGCGCTATCAGTTTCATTGTGAAACGGCTAACCTTCTACTTTCAAAGGCTGATGTGATCTTCACCGAGGATCTAAACGTCGCCAATATGATGAAGCGCTGCAAGCCAAAACAGGATACAGATGGAACGTTTTTACCCAATGGGCAAGCCGCAAAGTCAGGACTGAACAAGTCTTTTGCTGATGCTGGAATAGGTCAGTTTGTCAACCAAATCCTACCTTTCAAAGCTGAAAAAGCTGGGAAGCAAACGATTAAGGTAAACCCAACTGGCACCAGTCAGCATTGCTGTATCTGCTTGAACCGAGTACCGAAAGAGCTGTCAGATCGGTGGCATTCCTGTTCTTATTGTGGGAACCAAATGCCACGCGATACAAACTCTGGAGTGCTGATCAAAAAAGTGGGGTTGGGACTCGCCTCACTCAAAAAAGCTCGAAAGCCGAAAGGTCTAGAGAAGCCTGCGCTGTATGCGTAGCATCAGCGTCGGGAGTAGTTCACATGGGTAGCAGCTTAGAGGGCGGGCAGCGCTGTGGGAAGATAAGAGAGGCAATCAAAGTTAAAGTTATGTTGCATTGGCCTAATTTCTCGATCGATACGTGCAAGCGCTGGGTCAAAACCGTCGCTTTAGCGCTCTTGCTGTTCACTCTCTCCCTGAGTTTCAGTGCAGTCTCCCATGCCAAACGCCCCAGTAGCAGTATGCCTGCAGGGAATGCGATTACGGACGGCCGGGCGCTGCTGCGCTTCGCTTTACCTATTGACAATCAGACTGTGCGAGATTTGCAAATCAGTCTCGAAGACATTGGCAACCACATACGATCTAAACGTTGGGGGCCCATTAGCAGCGATGTCAGCAAGGCTTCCAGGATTCTCAACCTTCGGGAATCTGACCTTTTAGAGAGTATTCCTGACGCCAAAAAGCCGGAAGCTGAGGCGCTAGTTGCAGGAGTCAAGGAGAAAGTTGCTCAACTGGAAAAGGCTGTTGAGGCTAAAAACAGGGACAAAGTGATTGACTTGAAAGCCACAATCCTGGGTTCGGTAGGCGAAATCGAAGAGTTGATGGTGACAAAGTTTCCGTTTGAAGTGCCTGCCAAGTATGCTAATCTGCCTCAACTGAAAGGGCGCGCTACTGTGGCTGTACAAACTGAAAAAGGGGAAATTACTGTTGTGGTTGACGGCTACAGCGCCCCGGTTACGGCTGGTAATTTTGTGGATTTAGTCGATCGAGGTTTTTATGACGGTTTGCCGTTTATTCGATCGGAAGAATCCTACGTTTTGCAAACGGGAGACCCCGAAGGCAAGGAAGAGGGTTTTATTGACCCAGCTACTGGCAAATACCGGAATATACCGCTAGAAGTGCTCGTCAGGGAGGAAAAAGAACCTATTTACGGGATTACTCTAGAAGATGCGGGGCGTTATCGCGACGAACCTGTTTTGCCTTTTTCTGCTTTCGGTACTGTGGCAATGGCCCGTACAGAAACTGACCCTGATAGCGCTTCTTCTCAGTTTTTCTTTTTCTTGTTTGAACCTGAACTCACGCCCGCTGGTCTGAATCTGTTGGACGGCCGCTATGCTGTTTTTGGTTACATGATTGAAGGAAAAGAAGTTTTGGAGCAACTGAAGCAGGGAGACAAGATTGTATCTGCTAAGGTAGTTAAAGGAATCGAAAATTTGGTGCGACCTCAAGTTTAATTAATGAGGGCGATTGAAATCGCTTTGACACCAAAGTGACGGCGATTGAAATCGCTTTTACAGAAACAAAGCCCGCCTGCGCGGGCTGAAAAAATCAATAGTGACAGGCATTGAAATCTTTTCTAAATAAAGCAAGGTAACGGCGATTGAAATCACTTTTACACAGACAAAGCCCGCCGGAATCATGCTGGAAGAAGAGATAATTTTTATATAGCCTTTCTCAGAAAGATGAGGTACTCATGGGCATAGGGCATAGGGCATAGGGCATAGGGCATAGGGCATACCTCACCACGCTTGAGAACCGCTATAGTTACGTTATTGAAATTAGGAATTCCATCGAAAATATGGCTATTTTACAATTTTTATTGGTAATGGGTTTGGGCGGCTTCGCAGGTTTGTTGATTGTCAAAAATGTGAATGAAAACAAGCAAAAGCAGCGGTTGGATGAGGCTTTTTATCAGTTGTTGGAAACTCAAAACAGTCAAATTTCGCTGATTCAACTGGCTGCTAGTGCTAGGGTTGAGGCTGAAGTTGCTCAGCAGTATTTAACTCGGCAAGTTAAGATTTTTTCGGCGGTTTTAGAGGTAGATGATGAAGGAGATACTTTTTATAGGTTTCCTAGGTTGCGCTTGCCGCCGAGTTCTGGTAAGGAATGGTGAATTGAGAAAGTGCGATCGACTAATTCCAAATTATGCAAGTTAAAGATATCGGTGAACAAGGTCTTTTAAGAATATTGCAAAAATTCTGCCCCGCAGAAATAGTGGGTGATGATTGCGCCGTAGTTCCGACAAATCCCAACCAATCTCTGGCTATCACTACAGATATGTTGGTGGATGGAGTGCATTTTAGCGATCGCACTACGGGGCCTTATTACGCAGGATGGCGCGCCGCAGCGGCGAATTTGTCGGATCTGGCTGCGATGGGAGCAACACCTCTGGCGGTGACTGTAGCCCTCGCTGTGGCGGGGGATACGGCTGTGGAGTGGGTTGAAGAGTTTTATCGGGGGATGACGGCTTGCTTGCAAGAATATGATACGCCGATCGTCGGTGGCGATGTTGTGCGATCGCCCGTGGTGACTGTGGCGATTACGGCTTTTGGACAAGTTGAGTGCGATCGTACCATTAGTCGGTCAAATGCGCGATCGGGCTGGGCGATTGTCGCTACTGGGGTTCACGGAGCATCGCGCGCGGGATTAGAATTGCTGTTAAATCCAGAATTCGGGCAAAATCTGGAAAAGGTCGATCGGGCTTCCTTAATTCTCGCTCATCAGCGCCCTAAACCGAGGCTGGATGTTTTGCCGGTTGTTTGGGAAATATTAGCTTCCGAAGGCGCGATGGAACCCCCCCTCAGTCCCCCCCTTGCTAAGGGGGGGCCGGGGGGGGTTCCATCCCCAATTGCAATCGCCGGAATGGACAGTAGCGACGGTTTAGCAGATGCTATTATTCAAATTTGTCGGGCTAGCGGTGTTGGCGCAAAAGTCGATCGCACAAAAATACCAATTCCCGATATTTTCAGCGAAATTGGATCACCAGAACAAGCTTTAGATTGGGCATTATACGGCGGAGAAGACTTCGAGTTAGTGCTGTTTTTGCCGATCACAAATGCTCAGTTATTAGTGGAAAGAATAGGAAACGCAGCCGCGATTGTGGGAATCACTACTGAGAGCATCGATATCTGGTTGACTGATAGCACCGGTGTTTATCCTGATGCTATATTAAAGCTCGATCGAGGATTTCAACACTTTTGAATTATCTCGCTTGTCCGCATAGGCGGACTTGGTTTGTGTAGAGGCGGTTTCAACCGCCTGGTTTTTGCCCGTTACAGATTTTCCGCCCCCGAAATGTTGACTCTGTTATTGTAAGCAGTAGCCAGATTATTTTGGGTTTGCGTCCATTTTTCGCTACCGGGCTCCCGATTATTTAAAACTATTTGATAACCCGCAATGGCAATTTCAATATTATTCCCTTTATTCCCACTCGGAAACTCACTAATATGACTACTCAAATTTTCAATCAGACCGATAATTGAGCTAATTGTTGGGGCATTTTCGCCAGTAATTAACTTCTGACTTACTTGCTGTAAAGTCTCGGAAAAACTGGCATTCAGGAGATGTTGCCGTTGCTCTAGCATTGGGTAAATTACTGCAATATCGCTATTGCTATCTTGTTCTGCTTGCAATAATTCAATGAAAAAATTTGCATACTCTTGGGAATTTTCGCCTTGAGAGTTCTCGCTATTGCCCTGATCGTTCATCTCGATGAGTGGCCATAGCTGACTGGCTAGATTTCGCAGGAAATTAGCGCCATTCTCCCCTCCTTGTTCTGCTAAGGTTGATGCTACTAACTCGCAGGTTTCCATAAATCCGCGATCGAGTAATTCGGAGTTATCCTGTAAAATCTGCGGTTCCTCTCCGTTGGGGCAATTCAGGAGAGTGTGAATTAATTGCAGATAGGCTTGGGCGCGGTTTTCTTCCATTGTGGGGAGTTGTGAATAACACCGGAATTGATTTTAGCATAATTTTACGATATTTTGTAGGGGCGGATTCGCCAACCATATATAACAATTACCCACCATCTATATAAACCCACCCTCCCACCACCTATAACCCACGTCAACCTAAAATTTGCCTCGCCTCGCCCAAATGTAAATGATGATTCTTGGGGAGTTGTGAATAACATCGGTATTTATTTTAGCATAATTTTACCATATTTTGTAGGGGCGGGTTCGCCAACCATATATAACAATTACCAACCATCTATATAAACCCGCCCTGCCACCACCTATAACCCACGTCAACCTAAAATTTGCCTCGCATCGCCCAAATGTAAATGATGATTGTTGGTTGGGTGGGGCGGGTTTTTTAGATTGTTTATTTCAGGCAATTATGGTTGGTGAACCCGCCCCTACAGGATGTATGAAAGATTATTTGGATTGTGCGCGGGTGGCCAGAAACCGGGTTTTTGGGAGATACTTCATTACAGTCGATAAAAATCGTAAACACCCGGTTTATTTGGAATTTTAACCGCATATTTTCATGCTAACGTCTAGATAATGCTACCTTTGGCATTAATCTATCCAAAATTTGCTCGATCGCAATTACTGTCCAATCAATATCAGCTTCTGTGGTTTCTCGCCCTAGAGTCAAGCGAATTCCACCAACTGCACCGATTTCGTCATATCCCATTGCTAATAATATCGGACTGGGAGTTAGTTTGCCGCTGCTACAAGCAGAACCGGAACTAATGCCAATTCCTGCTAAATTTAGCTGCCGCACCAGAGTTTTGCCTGTGATTCGCCCTGTATCTCTTTGTTGATAAGGGCGGGAGGAAGGGGAGACTATGCAAAAACTGACGTGGTGCGGTAGCCGACAATATCGATCGCCAGTTGGTACTAAACTGGGTACGTGGGATAATCGGTCAAAAAGTCGATCGCGCAATCCAATTAACCTCGGCGTTTCCACATCAATTTCCTGCAATGCTAACTCCGCCGCCACCCCAAAACCGACAATTACCGGCAGCGCTTGTGTCCCGGAACGCAGTTTCAATTCTTGGCCACCACCGCCTAACATTGGCACTAATTCTACTCCCGGACGCACGTAAAGCGCCCCCGCACCTTGCGGCCCGTAAAGTTTGTGACTGGAAAGGGAAAGCAAGTCTACGGGCAGTTTTTGCACGTCAACTTGCAGCTTGCCGGCAACTTGAACTGCATCGGTATGAAACATGATATTGCGATCGCGAGCAATTTGTCCTAATGCCTCAATTGGTTGGATCGTCCCAACTTCGCTTTGTCCGTAAATGATTGAAATTAACACTGTATTCGATCGCAGCGACTCTTGCAAATCCAAAGGGTGAATGCGCCCAAATTTATCCACTGGTAGCCGCGTCACTTCCCATCCCAACTGTTCGAGTTGTCGCGCCGGTTCTGCTACTGCGGAATGCTCTACGCTGGAGATAATAATATGCTGCGGCTTTGTATAAAGACGGGCAATTCCCATAATTGCCAAATTGTCCGCTTCAGTGCCACCACTGGTAAAAATCATCGATTCCGGTAGCGCGTTAATCAAGCTAGCAACCTGCATTCTTGCTAATTCTAAAGCTGTCGCCGCCCTTTGTCCCCACTCGTGCAAACTGGAAGGATTGCCCCACTGCTGAGTCAGGGCTTTTTGCATGGCTTGAATCGCTTCTGGGCGTGCGGGTGTTGTGGCACTATAGTCTAGGTAAATTTGCATGATTTTAAATAACTAATGACTAAGGACTAATGACTAATGACTAATGACTAATGACTAATGACTAATGACTGATAACTAACTTCCTGGTTTGCAGACGTTGTAGTCTTCGTGCGACAAAACTTTTTGGGGAGTTAAGAAAGTGCCACAATCTTCACAAAGCATTCTGTAGTTGCGAGTTACAGGAATACTGATTATTAAACGGTTGTGACGCAGGCGTTTGCCGCCGAAATCTCTGTAATTCTTATTTTCGCCCAAAGCTGCTATAATTGCCCGGGCTTTAGTGACTACGTGGTCGGGCAGACCTCTGAGATCGATGGTATCTCTAGCAAATGATGCTTCCCTCTCTTGTTTTTTGGTTTGTTTTTGTGTCAGCACTTCAACGTACTGCTGCTGCGCCACCAACTCTTGCGTGCAGCGATGGCACGCTTTACCATATCCTTTGTGACCGCACGGAAAAATTCTTTTTCTTTTAGCCATAAAGCAGCGGTATCGGGTTTGACCCACGCCCCTGAATGCTGCTACCCTACCAGTGATGCTTCCGGCATCGAGGCAGTTCTACAAGACGTAAAATCTATTCCCTTGCATAAATTTAATAGGTTGTAACTTTACTTGATCCAATAGCTTTGAACTGTGAGAAGGCTAATAACCTCTATATTTATTAAAATTTTGTGGCTGTATTGTATTATCATTTACTCGGTTTCTGTTGTGCGGGGCTGCTGGCGATCAATCTGGCGGGCTGCGGACAAACAAAGCAAGACGTGCAGAATTTACCTCTCAGTCTGGCTCCATTGCCTCAAGACCCCTTGTTGCAAGTATACTTCAATCAGTCGATCGCTTCGAGTTATACAGAGCCTTACCGCCAGCAAACTAGACCTGGAGATGATTTAGAAAACTTGATCGCTGTGGCGATCGCTAGTGCTGGATCGACGGTAGATGTTGCGGTTCAGGAGTTTCGCTTGCCCGGTATTGCGAGGGTTTTGGCCGATCGACAGCGATCGGGAATTAAAGTTAGATTAATTGTCGAACATATGTATAGTCGCCCTTGGAGCGATTTTACAGCCCAGGAATTGGCGAAATTACCGGAAAGAGAGCGCGATCGTTATAGCGAATTTGTGCAACTTGCCGATCGCAATAAAGACGGTAAATTGACTGCCGATGAAATCAAGCAAAACGATGCTTTGGTAATTGTCAAAGATGCGGGAATTCCTGTAATTGACGATACTGCTGACGGCAGTAAAGGCAGCGGTTTGATGCACCACAAATTTGTGGTAATTGACGGCAAAACGGTAATCGTCACTTCTGCTAATTTTACCACAAGCGATATACATGGCGATTTCAAGACAGCAGCAAGTCGCGGCAATGCGAACAATTTGCTGAAAATTGAAAATGCTCAAATAGCGCAACTATTTACTCAAGAATTTAACATCATGTGGGGCGACGGGCCCAAAGGCAAACCGGACAGCAAGTTTGGCATCAAAAAGCCGTTTCGTCAAGTGCAAAAAGTAAGAGTAGGGAATTCGACAGTTGGGGTGCAATTTTCGCCGACTTCTCCGACTTTGCCTTGGGAAAAAAGCGTTAACAGTTTGATAAATCGAAATTTAGGTAGTGCGAAAAAGTCGGTTGATTTGGCATTGTTTGTATTTTCGGCTCAGCGGTTGTCAAATACTTTGGAAATTGAAGCTAGCCGGGGAGTTGCGGTGCGAGCTTTAATTGACTCTAATTTTATTTATCGCTCTTACAGTGAAGGTTTGGATATGATGGGGGCGACTTTGATGCAAGATTGCGGGTTAGAAACTGACAATCGCCCTTGGAGAAAGCCGCTGACTACGGTGGGAGTGCCGCTGTTACCAATGGGCGATCGCCTGCACCACAAATTCGGCGTTGTGGACGGCAAAACGGTGCTTACAGGTTCTCACAATTGGAGTGAGGCTGCAAATCACGGGAATGACGAGACGCTGCTGGCGATCGAAAGTCCCACAGTTGCGGCCCATTTTGAGCGGGAGTTCGATCGGCTTTACAAAGGTGCAACCTTGGGAATTCCCCCCCGCATCAAACAGAGAATTGACGCTAAGAAAAAAGAGTGCGATTCACTACAAGCAGCATCAAAATCTGCGAGTGCTAAACCTCAAATTGCTGCGGGTAAAAAGTTAGTTAATTTGAATGCAGCGAGTCAGGAAGAATTAGAAACCTTGCCTGGGGTTGGCCCGAAGTTAGCCGAGAGAATTATTGCAGCGCGGCAACAGCAACGTTTTACCTCTTTGGAGGATGTGGCACGGGTACAGGGAGTTGGGGACAAGATTTTAGAGAGATGGCGCGATCGAGTAACTTGGTAGTTAAGTTCGTACTCCTGAAATGTTGCACCATTCTCAAGAACAGGCAAGATGCCTGTTCCACAAGAAAATTCACTCTTTGTGGAACGGGCATCTTGCCCGTTCATAAAAGGCTTATTGACAATAGTGCAACATCTCAGTAATCAGGACTTCATTCCTGACTCTAAAAAGTTCACAGTCATAACTTCCGCCCTTCCTTTGGAAACTCAGCATCCAAGACTCAAGCCCTCACTAGAAACCTATTCGATATACTTTGACAACACCTCACCTCTCAAGTTAAAATAACTCCTAAAAAAAATGCTATCTATTCACATTAGAGGTAGAGAGAGATGAAACACGCCAGATTTATTACGGGGAGGCCACAAATCAAATTCCTAGCTATTTTGGTGGGGGCTTTTTTTTTGACGCTAGCAGCTTTCACAGTTAGCGCCCAGCAGACTAGCGAAGCACAATTTAGGGTCAAAAACGAAAACGCTTTTAATATTAATTTGATTCAATTTAAGCGCACTGAATATGTAGGGCCGTGTGCCGGTACTGTCTTCTCCCCTGATTCGCAAAGCGCTCGATTTGTCTCCAGCAAGACTCCTCCTGGCCCTAACAGAAGGGTGATGATTAAAAATGTGACTGATGGCATGGAAACTAACCCCTATCCCTACACAGACAGAGGTTACAACAAAGGTGAGTTTTCCGAGGATTTTGGATTTAAGTTGGGTAACAGTCACAAAACAAGAACTTTTTCGGTTTTAGAGGGAGAAAATAAGTTTCTCTATGAAATTAAAGAAAATGACCAAGTTATAGAACAGGGTTCGCTGACGGCTGAAGTTTCTATACAAAACTTAGGGACTTTTCCCCGTCAGCAAATTTGTCAAGATCAGGTAGAATGTCGGGATACTTCTGACTGTCGCGATCGTAAAGGCAGAAAAAGAACTTGCAGACAAGAGTGTTTTCCTGTTCAACAGTGTCGTTGTCCGTAACTACTTTCTGTCCTAAAATTATTTTCTTTAATTAACGGCAGAAGACAAAGAGGAATAACCAACCCGAAACAAGATAAGTTATTACTCGTTACCAGGCAGAGCCTGGTAACGCAGATCCGGAGGCTCGGCCTCGTATTTTCATGGGAGCAAACGAGGCAGAGCCTCGCTTACATCGGTTCCAGGCACAGCCTAGGAACCAGTTAAGAAAATTGAGTTTTTGTGGAACAGGCCGGAGTGCCTGTTCCGCGAGAATTAAGTAATGGGGTGAAAGTAAAATGCTGCTCCTAACACGATATATGTTGCTAAAAGCAGCACTCCTTCGAGCCAATTAGAGCGGCCGTCGATACTGATTAGATTGGCAATTGTCACTGCAATGGCAACTGCCACTACTTCAAACGGATTGAAGTTTAAATCCATCGGCTGATGAATCACTAATCCGATAATTACCAACACCGGCGCTACCAGTAAAGCAACGAGCAAACTCGAACCCATTGCGACAGAAACTGACAAATCCATATTGTTTTTCATCGCCACTCCCACCGCAGTTACATATTCGGCGGCGCCGCCAACTATCGGCAACAGAATTACCCCTGTAAACAGTGGCGTTAATCCCAATCCTTTGGTAGTTTCTTCGACAACACCAACGAAAATTTCTGATTCAAAAGCAACGGCAACAGTTGAGGCAACTAGCACCCCTATCCACAACCACAAATTCGGTTTGTGCGTAGTAGATTCTTCTTTGGTATTTTGAGGATTTTCTGACTCTAGTTCTACTAAGCCAACATCGTAAAGATAGCTGTGCGTTTTTAATGAAAATAGGAGAGTTAGAGCGTAAACTGCAATTAGGACGATCGCAGTTATTAAGGAAAGATTTTGAATGGCTGCGGGTTCGACTCCATTGGAGGTGTAAATTACCATTGTCGGCAGCAGGATTGCAATCACTGCTAGAGTCATTGTGGAACCGTTCACCCGCGCGATAATCGGTTTAAATTCTTGTTCTTTGTAGCGGATTCCTCCTAGCAGCATGGAAAATCCCATGACTAAGAGCAAGTTGCTGATAATTGTACCGGTTATGCTGGCTTTCACAATGTCAATTAAGCCGGCTTTCAGGGCAACGATGGCAATAATTAATTCCGTAGCATTGCCGAAGACTGCATTTAATAAGCCGCCTATGGAGGGGCCTGTAACGATCGCCACTTCTTCTGTTGCTGTGCTCAACCAAATCGCCAGAGGTATAATGCCTAAAGCGGATGTGATGAAAACTGCAAGGGAACCCCAGTGCAAATACTCAGCGGCGATGGAAATGGGGATAAAAATTAACAGCGCTATGGAAAGAATCTTTTTGATTGACATAGGAACTCGGATGGTGTAAGGAAGGGTGAGGTCGAGTTGTCGGGGCGATCGCAAAGTTGATTTTACACTATTCAACTATTCTCTGACAATTCTGGCGGCAAGTGCGATCGATAAATTGGGAATATTTAACCGCAAATGCACCCAGAGCGAGGCAGATTGAATATAATAGAATTATATCGACATCGGTGAAAAGATATGTCTCAATCTGTAGTGCCTGTTGTTGAATCAAATCAAATTGATACTTCACCCACCTTGACCTTTGAAGAATACCGATTTTATCAAACTGATTCCGATCTACAATATGAACTGTACAAAGGCAAATTAATTCCGATGCCAACCGCCACAGTTTTACCTATCAAAATTTGCGAATATTTAGTTTACAAATTGCAGCGTTACCTAGCTGAACACAATCTTGACTTAGTAGCAAAAACAGGTCTGGGAGTAAGAACAGAAGAAGATATCTCTCGGATTCCTGATGTAGTTGTTTGCACTCAAAGTCTTTTGGAACAAGCTGCTGCTAGACCAGGTTCTGGTATCCTCGATTTTGAGGAAAAGCCGCTGTTAGTCATAGAAGTAGTGAGTCAAAATCGGCGCGCCGATTATGTGGTTAAACGAGCTGAGTACGAACTAGCTAACGTACCTGAATATGTAATTGTTGACCCTACACCTAACAAAGAACTGGTGCGAGTTTTAGCTTTTCCTGAAGGTGAAGACATCTATACACAAACAGATTTTGTGCCGGGGCAACAAATGGTGTCTGTAGTATTTCCTAATCTGACATTATCAGTGGATGAAATACTGTCTCCGCCATTAGTTGAAGGGTTGATTAAAGCAGAAAAAGCTCGGTTCCAGGAACTTGAACAACGGGCTGAAAGATTAGCGGTGAGGTTGCGAGAATTAGGAATAGATCCCGATCGCATTTAGGAGGTTTCTGTCAGATCCCCGAATTCTTAAAAAAGTCGGGGATCTGGGTATTCTGTTGTTTGAGGTGGGCTTGATACTGTGCAGCTATTCAACCCAACGCACCCGCACAAAATGAGCTTCGCGTCCCCAGAAGTCGTGACTTACAGTAATATCAACAACACTCAAATTAAACGGAATAGCAGTGGTGACGTACCGCTGAGCCAGAGATCCCACATCAGGGGCTAACTGAGCCGCTGCTGCTGCTGCTGCACCCAAACCTAAAAGTTGTAGAAGGGGCCCGCGAGGCAGGGCTAAATTGATGCCAACAGCAAGTCCTGCCGTTAGCAGCATTGCCACCGACAAATTCGTGCCACAGCGGGGATGTACAGCTAAATCCCACTCTCCGCTGGCAATCCGCTGCAAAGCCTCGCGCACAGCCTGACGCAACTGTGCAATGTTAACGTGGCCATAAAGATAAAACCCTTGGTCTGTGGACATTCCGCCCAATAACTCATTATCGGTTCTTCCTGTCGTCGCACCAAACGATTGGCTTAGTACCCAAACCGTAGCGTGTTCCAAAGCATGAACTTGGCGCAAAGTCAAGACTTCCTTCAAACCGGGCACAAAATTGAGTTGTCGCAACAAATCAGCATCTTGAGTCCGCTGCGGGGCAAAGTCGAAGGGAAACTGGCCGGTGCGGCCGGAAGCAGAAGCAGTAGTTGTCATATCAAAACGCCTCCATTAACTCCAATTAAGTGGATATTTAAGATTAGCAATTCGGTTGAGAAAAAGCCGATCGTAAATTATCAATAGTTGTGACTTTAAAACCTAGCAAGGGCAGGTTTTGTGCAAAAATTATTAGCCATCAACCTGCCCTTACTAATAGATCGCACTTATTCCCAGTTTATTGCTCTACCCGTTGACCCTCACGAAATACTCCCGGAATTCGCCGGCCTCTGGTATCGATAATTGTCCCTTTGCCGTGAGGTAATCCCTTGCGTAACTCTCCCTGATAGCGGATACCGTTGGAGAACGAACAGTTACCCCTGCCATCAAGTTCTTGACTATAGAACTGTCCCGAACACCGACTGCCGTCAGCCCGGGTGAACGCTCCCGTACCTAAAGGCTTGCCCCCTAAAAATTGACCCACAAAGCGATCGCCATTAGCAAAAATGAATTGCCCTTGTCCCGTGGGCACGCCTACTTTTTGATCGAGAGAAAATGACCCTATATAGCGATCGCCATTAGTAAAAATAGCGGTCCCGGAACTAACTTTGCCATCTCGGAATATGCCCTCGACGCGGGCGTCGTTCTTAAATATAAATTGTCCTCGACCATTTGGTTGACCTTGACGGAACAGTCCCTCATAGCGATCGCCGTTGGAATATATGTATACCCCCGTGCCACTCGGCAAACCGTTAACGAACTGTCCGATGTAGCTATCGCCATTGTCGTAATCGCACCTAACTCTACCTGTAGCGATAGCTGGGACGCAACTACCACTCGGAGATCCTACCCCTACTTGCGCCATTGAGGGCAAGGGATAAGTCGCGTAACTACCAATTCCCAACAC
Organism: Microcoleus sp. D2_18a_B4; assembly: GCF_036702475.1. Taxonomy (NCBI): domain Bacteria; kingdom Bacillati; phylum Cyanobacteriota; class Cyanophyceae; order Oscillatoriales; family Microcoleaceae; genus Microcoleus; species Microcoleus sp. D2_18a_B4. Next base: position 18,838 of record NZ_JAUBTL010000021.1, on the reverse strand, counting down.
TGATCCCACTAATAAAGCGATTCCACTGGTTTTAAAACGGGAAATCATTAACAAAGTCTCTCCTATACGCTTCTGGATATTATTTTCCTTCGTCTTTTGTCTTTTGTCGGATTTCTGGTCAGAAATCCCCTGAAAAACTGAATTTATCCTTTAGGAAACTCCGGGTTTGCCGTTGCGAAATACCCCCGGAAAGCGCCTGCCGCTAGCATCGATCATCGTCCCGACACCGTGAGGCAGTCCCTTTCGCAATTCTCCTTCATAGCGCGTACCGTTGGGGAAAGTGCAGGTGACACTAGCGTCTAGTTCTTGATTAAAAAATCTGCCGGAACAGCGAGTGCCGTCTTTGCGTACTAATACCCCTGGGCCAAAGGGCGAACCTGCAAAGAATTGTCCTTCGTAGCGATCGCCGTTGGAGTAAAAAAATTGACCCCGCCCTGCGGGTTGGCTGCTAATAACATCAGTCTGAACGTTCCTGACGACTGCGAACTCTCCGACGTAGCGCTCGCCGTTGGGAAAAACGACCGTCCCCGATCTCATTGTGCCGTCTTGGAACACGCCTGTGTAGCGGGCATCATCTTTAAAAATGAATGTCCCTCTACCATTTGGCACTCCATTCCGAAAATTTCCTTCGTAGCGATCGCCATTAGCGTACACGTAGACTCCACTGCCGTCGGGCAGGCCGTTGACGAAATTTCCCTCGTAGTTATCGCCTCCCTCGTAATTGCATTTTACTCTCCCCGTCGGAGGGTTTCCTTGGCAGAAGGGAGGGCGTTTTCCTTCTTCTGGTTTTGGTTCAGGTGTTGGTTGAGCCATTGATGGCTGGGGATTCAAGAGATTAGTGGCGCTGCCGATACAAGAAGCAACTAATATCACCATCCCTAATTTTTGAATTGAACCGAGCATGATCGATCTCCTTTAACTTCAATTACTAATAGGGATTTTCTCAAAGCTAATACTCGCTGAAAAGTCCTCTATTTTTTAATCCTTCTACTAATTTTACCTTCAGGTTCGAGATCTGCCCTAAATGCAAAAAGGCAAAAATTAGAGTTTTTGCCTTTAGCATTTTTCCTGCTTTACTGTCAATTTTCAGCGTCGCGCTGAGCTATTCGGATTGGGGAGACGGCTAATAACTGCATTTGCTGGTTGTGTTTGGCGACTTGCAGGTTTTTCGCCAACACCTTTGGCAACCTCAACGCCGTTTTCCTCCAGAATCACGACTGGATCGGCTCCGGGCTTGATATCCACCCGCTTCACCAACACTTGCCCGTTAGACAGCCGCTGCCCGACTTTGACATATCGGCTGGTTGGTTCATTCGGTACTTTGACAATCACTTGCGTCTCGTTCCCGACTTTTACCACCCCGCTGACTTCAGTGCCTGTAGCGAGGTCAGTAGAAGGCGGTGGCGGAACTACTGGGATGACGGGAGGAGGCGGGGGATTTGGATCTACCCACTGGGGCGGGCGCTTGTCTACTGGCAGTTCCGGCAGATCCGGTACTCCTATGGGTCTCGCTGCTATTGGCTGGGGCGGGCGCGGGGGTGCCGGAGGGCGAGGCTGGCGAGGCTGCGGATTCCGCCCATCTTGGGCTCTACCTCCTATTGGCCCAGTTGTACGACGACCGGTGCCAGGGCCTGTTCTGGCAACAGGATTTGGGTCTCTCCATGGGGGCGGGCGCTTGTCTACTGGCAGTTCCGGCAGATCCGGCACTCCTATGGGCCTAGCTGCAATGGGTTCGAGTCCAGGCGGGGATGTACGACGAGTACGATCTAACTGAGGAGGAGTTAGCCCCGGAACTAGGGGCGGCGTGCCAATTTGTCCCCCGGTGCCTCCGGGTAAGGAACCATTGCTGCCACCGCCACCTACCCGAGGAGGAGTTAGCCCTGGAACTATGGGAGGCGTGCCAATTTGCCCACCGCTGCCTGCGGCTAAGGAATCATTTCTGCCACCGCCACCTAACCGAGGAGGCGTTAGCCCTGGAACTATGGGAGGCGTGCCAATTTGCCCCCCATCTCCTCCGGGAAATAAAGAGCCTCCCGATCGACCTCGTAGTTGCTGAGTGCCCGCTCGACCGCCCGTAGGTTGCCTGGGGATAGTAAACGTCTGATCAGCCGTAATTGGGGGGGGAGCCAATAACTCGGGAAGTTGGGGTAGCACGGCAACTTGTCGCTCTGGCAGTTTGGGGATTTCTGAGGTAGTCCCACCCCCTCCTGCAGGGATTTGAACTGCGATCGGCGGCAGCGGCCCAAAGGGATCTAACTGAGAAGGATTGCCTGTCACAGGGCCTTGGGGCACAGGCTGAAGCGGAAGCGTTGGATTCCTGTTTTTGTTGTCGCCGATATTTGTTTGAGCCTGTCTTGCTCGTTCGTCTGGGTTGGTCGATCGAATTAACCCTGGAGGCTGGGCCGCTACTATTGGAGACTGGAAAGTCTGAGTTCCTGGGGTGGGGCTGGCAGAGGCTGCCGGAGAGGGAGAGGCTGCACTCGGGCTGGGGCTGGGGCTGGCTGTGTTGCTGCCCTCGCCACCGCAGCCTGCGATCGAGAAAGCTAGTAGTCCTATAGTTGCAAAATATAAAAGTTTGTACATTGCCGATCGCCCCCAAATGCTTAATTTCAAGATATCCAACAAGGCTCTGCAATTACAGCCTGTTGCCGTTTATCAGTTTATCTGTGTTTCGATGTTATGTGATCGCTTGAAAATTGCCAAGTTTTCCTCACGATCTGATCGGACTCTTCGGCCGCTGGGTTTTGTGGAGCAAGTTAGGATATCAATGGCGGTCGTTGTGGGAAATATTGAAGCAATTAAGGTATTTAGATCATGGCAAAAGTGATTCTCAAGCGGATTTGGCGATCGGGCTTTGTTTTTGCGACTGTTTTGGTGGGTGTGGGATCGGTGGGGGGCGGCGAGGTGCATTCTGATTCACATCAGCCAGAAACCCAGGTGATGACATTGGTGTCCGATGGGAATTCTCAGCAGCTCGATCGCACTATAACGGGATCGGGATTCACAACTGGCAAATTGTACTCTCAGTTTTGGAACCCGTCAAATGGTGGTGCCAAACCCCCAGCAAATCAACGGGCGAAGCCTCCGGGGAATCCACAGGTATTTCAAGCTAAAATCAAGCGTCGCGCAGGCGGGACGCCGGTGATTGATGTGGTATTTAACGGCAACAAGACTTTTGAGATGATTCTCGATACCGGGGCGAGCGGCACTTTGATTTCTCAGCGGATGGCTACTGCACTGGGAGTGAGGCCGGTGCGTACCATCAGAGCGGGGATCGCTGACGGTAGCGTTGTCGAGTTCCCGATCGGCGTAGTGCGATCGATTCGGGTTGGGGGTGCTGCGATCCAAAATGTCGAAGTGGCGATCGCCAAACAAATGCCAATAGGTCTGCTCGGTCACGATTTCTTTGGCAATTACGATGTCAAAATTAAAAAAGATGTTGTAGAATTTTATGTCCGCTGAGAGTGAGCTGATTCGGAAACGGATTTTTGCTCAACTGGTTTAAAGTTATTCCCAGCCCAGTCAAAGCTGTTTAATCTCTTCCTTGAGGCAGTAGTAAAAGTCCGCCATCTGTGGTATTATTTTTAGTGTTTCAATAGCAACCTACCGTTGAACAATTCGTAAAAATGCGGCCGCAAAAGCAGGGTCGCTGTTGGTTAGATAGGTAACAGCCTCCGACTGTGCATTCACAGTACAGCCCAAGGCAATCAATTAAACAATTCCCAAAGCAGGTCGAAATTAGTTCCCACAATGCTGTGGCTAAGGGAATTTTGGTTGGCATTGTTCAGCCGGAGCCGAGAAAATATGTAAACTGATTAGCGGCAGATGTTCCGCAAAATCGGAAATCATGAAAATCGAGAAATTAATTATTGTAAATAAGGTATTCACATGGCACAAGCGTCTGTATCTCCTGTAGTGCTGATTATTCTAGACGGCTGGGGTTATCGTGAAGAACAAGACGGAAATGCGATCGCCGCTGCGAAAACACCCGTGATGGACAGTCTCTGGGCCGCTTATCCCAGAACTCTGATTAAAACATCGGGTCGGGCGGTAGGACTGCCAGACGGGCAAATGGGTAACTCAGAGGTTGGTCACTTGAATCTGGGCGCGGGTCGCGTGGTTCCTCAAGAGTTGGTGCGGATCTCGGATGCAGTGGAAGATGGTTCTTTGCTCAACAATAAAGCGCTGGTTGGGCTTTGCGAGAAAGTCCGCGCCACGGGCGGCAAGTTGCACCTGACTGGTCTTTGTTCTGAAGGTGGGGTTCATTCCCATCTCAGTCATATTAAGGGTTTGCTGCAATTAGCAAAGGCACAGGGAATTTCGGATGTTTGCATTCACGCGATTACAGACGGTCGTGATACTACTCCGAAAGAAGGTGTCGAAGCTCTAGGCAAGATTGAAAGTTATATCGCAGAGGTAGGGGTGGGTCGGATTGCGACCATTAGCGGCCGCTACTACGCGATGGACAGGGACAAGCGCTGGGATCGGGTGCAGCGCGCTTACGAGGTGATGACGACTGAGATTGCCCCTGACGGTCGATCGGCGGTTGATGTGTTGCAGGCCTCTTATGCTGAAGGAGTGACGGACGAGTTTGCAGTTCCGACTCGGATTGCTCCAGGGGCGGTGGCATCCGGCGATGGGATGATTTTCTTTAATTTTCGCCCGGACAGGGCTAGAGAATTGACTCAGGCTTTTGTGGTGCCGGATTTTAAGGGGTTTGAACGGCAGTTAATTGAGCCGCTGACGTTTGGGAGTTTTACTCAGTACGACCCGAAGTTGTCGTCGGTAATGGTGGCTTTTGAACCGCAGAATTTGAACAATATTCTGGGCGAGGTGATTTCTAAGCACGGTTTGCAGCAGTTGCGGACGGCGGAAACTGAAAAGTACGCTCATGTGACTTATTTTTTTAATGGGGGTCTGGAAGAGCCTTTTATCGGGGAACACCGGGAGTTGGTGCAGAGTCCGATGGTGGGGACTTACGATGAGGCGCCCCAGATGTCGGCGGATTTGGTGACGGATGGGGTGGTGACGGCTTTGGAAAAAGGCATCTATTCGTTGATGGTGATTAACTACGCTAACCCGGATATGGTTGGTCATACGGGGATGATGGATGCGACGATAATTGCGATCGAAACTGTGGATAAATGTTTGGGGCGGCTGGTGAGCGCTATTAGTAAAGCTGGGGGAACGGCAATTATTATTGCTGACCACGGAAATGCTGAGCAGATGTTTGACGAGGACGGGAATCCCTGGACGGCTCACACTACTAACCCCGTGCCGTTTATTCTGGTAGAAGGTGAAGGTCTGAAGATTCCGGGTCACGGAACGGATGTTCCTCTGAGGACTGATGGTTGTTTGGCGGATATTGCGCCCACGATTCTGGAGCTGTTGAGGTTGCCTCAGCCCCCGGAGATGACGGGACGTTCTATGATTCGATCGGCTGAGTTTGAAGTTCGTGCCAATCGCACTCCGGTGCGAGTCCGATTGTAGTAGGGACGCAGGATTAGGGACAAAGGCTTTCGCCGTTCTTCGTGTCAATTTAAGCTGTCATCCGCCCAGTCCTCCCGCCCATCCCAAGGCTGTTTCATTCTCAAGAAAACGATGATTTTGTAGGGGCGGTGCCCCTGTGCCCGCCCTCCCCATCGACCCTTTGTTAGGTGTTTCAGGGATTGGGGCAGCCACGGGGGGCAGCCCCTACAAGAGAATGAAACAGTCCTCCCGCCCATCCGATAGTCCGCCAGGGAATGAATTCCCTGTCTAATAGCGAAAGTCCTCTCAAGAGGACTAATGAGTTTAAAAATTCGGCGTTGGTGAATTGGGGTATGAAATTTGTAGGGGCAATCCCCCCGTGGTTGCCCCACTGCTGACAGCGTAAGCACTTAGAATTACCCCATCAGGCAAAATCATACTTGGATTCAGCAGTACCAAAATTCTTCTTTTCAGTCCTCTTAAGAGGACTTTCGCTTTGAGGCAGGGAATTCATTCCCTGCCGGACTGCGGGTTTGACGTTAAGTTGACACGCCTTGGGCTCTTGGAGTGTCTCTGCATAAATTGCGGGCGATCGACCAAATTTGATATCATAATAAATTACCGATTACTAATTACCAATTACCCCGGATTATGGATATTGTTTCTGTGTTACAAGTTATCTGGTCTTTGTCTGCTTTAGGACTTGTGATTTTTGTGTTGCTGCACAGTCCTAAAGGCGATGGTATTGGAGGGATTGGCGGACAAGCTCAATTGTTTACCAGCGCCAAGAGTGCAGAAACGAGTCTGAACCGGATTACTTGGGGTCTGTCTATTGTTTTTATGGGTTTGACGGTGATTTTGAGTGCTGGTTGGTTGACGCCTAAGTTATAAGATTCGGATTTTTAACCGCAGATGAACGCAGATAATATCAAGTTCATCTGCGTTTATTTTTGTGTAGCTGCACTCAGAAAAATGCGGTTGGGGAAAGTGACAGTAAAACCTCGATTACTGGCTGGTTTGGGATTGGCTCTATGTTGTTTTAGCCTGATAATTTTTAGTCAGGTTAATACTCCGGCAACGAGTCTTTCTTCTCTCCCGAATAGTTTTCCGCCTCCACAGGTTCACCCTTTGCCGCCAACGCTGGCCAATTGGCAAGATTCCACCGATAGCGGTGATTATTTTGACCAGATTAAGCCACCGAATTTCGGTCATTTGTTGTGGTCGAAGTTTCCGATTCAGGTTTATGTAGAGCGTCCAGTTGATGCTAATAAGTCTGAAGAATGGGTGGCGGCTGTGTTGGGTGTTGTGCGGGAATGGGGGGTTTATTTGCCTTTGGAAGTGGTGGATAGTTCGGAGGTGGCTGATATTAGGATTTTACGTCGGGCTCCGCCTTTGCGTCAAGGGGTTTTGCGATCGCGTTCTGGAGAAGCTACCTATGAATTATATGCCCGTCGCGATGGGGATAAAACTGTGTTATCTCATCGGTTTTCGGTTTATTTGAATCCGACTCAAGTGGGTAAGTATATTCCGGCGACGGCGCGGCACGAGTTGGGTCACGCTTTGGGAATTTGGGGCCACAGTTTGATGGAAACTGATGTGCTTTATTTTTCTCAGGTGAGAAACCCTCCGCCTATTTCGGCTAGGGATGTCAATACTTTGAAGCGCGTTTATGAACAGCCGACTCGGTTGGGGTGGTAATATTAGTTTTGATATGTAAAATCGTGTCAGTAAAAAGATGAAAGATGAAGCTTTTGGCATTGTGCCAGTTTTTGCGACTGAAACTGATAGTTTGTTTTTGTTGATTCAACATCAAGCGGGACATTGGGCGTTTCCAAAAGGTCACGCGAATCAGGGAGAATCGGCGCTAGAAACGGCGAAGCGGGAGTTTGAGGAGGAAACTGGCATCCGCGATTGTGAAGTGCTTGAGGAGCCTAGTTTTGTGGAACGTTATTCCTTTGTTAAGGAAGGGAAGCCTAGTTCTGTGGAACATTATTCCTCTGCGAAGGAAGGGGAATCAATTGAAAAGACTGTTACTTACTTTTTGGCTTTTGTAAATTCAATGGAAGTTCAGTTGCAAGTAGAGGAAGTTCAAAATTCGGCCTGGAGTTCCTTTGAGGATGCAGTTAAGCTGATTACTTTTGATGGGAATCGGCAAGTTTTAAGGGAAGTCAAAGCATTTTTGGACGCGAGGAAAGAGTGTTAATCAGTCTTGGATACACACACTTGTTTATGTAGAATGTGCATTATTCACTTTACGCTATAAGTAGCCTGTTAAAGCACTTTTTGCGTCCGCGAATGTTAATATCTAGTCCGGTTATACGATCGCAATTAAGTTTGTAGTAAGGACTTTAGTGCTTAGTGACTGCAAGCTTTAAGAGAGAGCTTGATTCCTTACTACAAACAAATTATTTTGTTAGATACCCAACTTCTTCAATAAGTCGGGGATCTAGGTATTCTGTGTGATTATTTGTTGATTTTCTGGGCTTCGGCGTGGTGTTGCAAGCGAGAGAAAACGTTGTAGGCGTCGGGGCCGGGAGTATCGTGTTCCTGAGCGCCGTCGATGGGGCCGTCAATGGCTTTCCAAGCAGGAATTCCGCCTTTTAGTTCGGCTACTTTTTGAAAGCCTGCAGTGCGTAGAAGATTGGCAGCTTCGGCGGTTTGTTGGTCGTTTTCGCCGTAGATGTAGATGTCGCGGATGGGTTCTAAACTCGATTGTGCGCGCTCAACTAATTCGTCCATTGGCATCATTACCGCGCCGGTAATGTGGCTTTTGGTGAAGCTTTCAAAATCACGAGCGTCGATGATTGTGAGTCCGGGTTCGCCCCAATCTAAACGGGCTTTGAGGTCGTGGCTAGATGCTTGAGCTTTTAAACCAGGAGGGGTGGGAGTCAAATCGGGAAGCTTTTCTTTGATGTCGGAAATTTGATCGGGAATAGTTTTCATGAGTAAAATGTTGTTCAATGTTTTGATTGCTATTGCAATGTAACAAGATGTGTAGGTTGAATTCGTCTTTCTAAAGGCAGAACCCGGCATTGAACTAAAGTCGCAGTTAAGCTGGTTTGTGGGTTGTTAGCTGCGGTTGGGATCGCTACATTTGTTGAGGTTGCTAGAGCTTAGCGGGCTGTGCTTAAAATTGTTTCGATCGCATTTGGTGCAGAGAAGTTGAAGTGCGATCGCTCGTTCGATTCGCTATTTTATCAAAGAATTCAATTTTAGTCAATCCCTATTATTTTTAAATGAAATTTGCATAAGTTGTGCGTAGCCTCGCGCGGATTTTTGCGGAAAAGTTTAAATGTTGGCCAGCAAGGTTTCTGGTAAAATCTAAGAGTAAAAACAAGTATTTAAAGGTGTCAAGAACCTCAGCCTAAAGGCATGAGGCTTGAAAGAGAAATCTAACAAGCCATCTTGACCAGCCTAAGTCTTAACTGACTACGTTTTTTGAGTCACGACACCGGGAGAATGCGAAGCTAGTTCCCTGCTCTGTCGCTAGTGGTTAAACAGTTCTAAGGTCACTGGAACAGTGCTGCTAGCCTAACAAGCTCACTAAACATTGGCAAAGCTAACTTTACCCCAGAAATGGGAGATTGAGGACCCCCATATCCTCACGGGGGGGGCAACCATACCCCCCCTACCCCGCAAGGGAATTCAAATTAAATGTAAAGCCGTCCTGTAAGGACGGGGTTTCAGACCCGAGGAATTTTGATGAATATGTCTGAGAAAGATGAAATTGCGGTGCCTAACACTTTGACACCGGAAGAGCAAGCGGTGTGGGATGCGAAGGCGAAAGTTCGGGTACTGCTGAATTTGTGGGATTTGGGCGGCGGGAAGATGAAGGTGAAAAAGGGGGATTTGACTAAGCGGATTGTGCGGACTAATGAGACAAGTCAGAGATATCTGGGAGTGCTCGGCGAGTTGCAGGCGACTGGGGCGATCGAGTATTCGCTGGTAAATCGGGTGACGCTGGTGGAATTGAGCGCGAAAGGGAAAGAAGTTTTAGCCGAAGGCTTGAAAAGTAAGGATTCTCTGTTTGAGTTTGATGGTTCTCAAATTGGTACTCGGCTGGGAAATTCTTTGTTGAAGTGGATTCGGCATCAGGATGGTGCGGCAAGTGTTCGGGTTGAGAAGGGGAAGGGGGATGTAGGGGCGATCGCATCCTATGACGATTTTAAGGCTGTGGCGCTCGATGTGTATGACAGCTTGAACCGGGATTATAACTTAGACGATTTAGTGCCGATTTATCGGATGCGACGGGCGATCGGGGAAAGGGTAGGGCGATCGGAGTTCAATGAGTGGCTGTTGGAAATGCAGGCTAATGACATTTTTCAGCTAATGGCAGGGGAAACCCCAGACATCACCCCAGATAAACGTGAAGACTCAATCATCATTCCTGGTGGTACATTGCGTTACTACGCCAAGCGCTTAAATCCATAAAATTGTTCTCAATCTTTTTGTAGTTCGTTACCTCACACCCGATAACTATGAACAATATACCAGTTTCCCCGATAGAAGCCCTGAATGCTGCCATTCAAAATCACAATCCATTTAGCAAAGCTGGCATTGTCAAAGAGCAAGATATTTGGGGGAAAGGGTTCCCCGATCTTCCTACTCTAAATGCTCATGCTTCCGATGCAATTTTTCAGGCAGTTGAAAAAGTAAAGACAAGTCAATCCAGTCAAGAAAAGGTGACTTCACTGGTATTAACTGCTTCAATGGGAGTGGGTAAAAGCCACATTTTGAATCGTACTCGCCAGAGGCTAGAAAGCAATGGTAATGCTTTATTCGTTTATGCGAGTGTTAATAATTACACAGACTTAAACTTTATCAACTACCAATTTCAGCAAACTTTAGTTAATAGTTTAAGTCGCCTAAGTAGCCAAGGTGTCATGCAATGCCAGGAAATAGCAGCAGCAATGGCCAACGAATGTTTCAAAGCTATGAATGCTGCTACACCAAATCTTTCTCCTCAAAAACTACTCGATCAATTTGATAAAGTATGTGAGAGTTGGGCTAAGAAAAATAAAAATTACATGAAAGCCCTAACTAAGCAATTTCTTAAGACAAGATCAAATGTAGACCCTTATATTGTTCGAGCGTTTTTGTGGACATTATCAGACACTGAAACACCTTTTGCTATCAAATGGTTGTCTGGTGAAGAGTTAGATAAATCTAAAGCTGAGGAACTAGGATTGCCGACTAATTCCGGCAAGACTAATCAGGAGAGAGAAGTAGAATCTCTTAACAATGTCCAGAAAATTTTAAATTTGGTGAGTTACTACCGTCCTATCATCATTTGTTTTGATGAAATAGATGTAAATCGAGATTGTTGTAGCGATGATGGATTAACAACAGTGCACGTAATTGCCGCTCTAGTTAAGCGTTTGTACGATACTCTCGAACAATCAGAACTCAGTCAAGGTTTAGTTATTATCACAGTAATGGCACCCGATGCTTGGAAAACAGTTAATCTGATGCCTGGTAGTATACCCGATCGAATTTCAACATACACGCAGCGAAAACCCATCGATTTAAACCAGTTGAATGGTGATTATTTAGTTGATTTAGTCAAACTATGGTTGCAAGATTTTTATCATGTCAGAAATTTAAATCCTCCTCATCCGGTCTACCCATTTGAGGAAAGTCAACTGAGAGAATATGGCAGAGGTAAGCCAACTGTACGCGAAGCTTTGACATGGTGTGCGGAGAATTTTAAAGTTTTTATGCCTCCAATGCCTGAACTTCCAGAAGATCCTGCTGAACGGTTTGATCTTGCTTTTACCAAGGAACTTGAGGGAGACATCCGAGAGGATATGAAGGATAGTTTCACAATTGCTAATGCTATTTGCTTTGGCTTTTTAACCCTGATAGGTGAGACTGTAGATAATGTAAAAATAAATAACATTATGACAGAGGTTAAGCCAAAATTACAAAATGCGAATTGGATTGATTTCAAGATAATTGGTGTAGAAAATGGGAAAAGAATCAAGATTGGTGTTGCAGTCATTCAAACTTCTCAATCTGACTTAGTTGCTGGATTAAAACGCTTAATTGATTATCAAAAATTTGATTTGACTCGCGGTTGTTTAGTCCGTTCCCAATCAAAAATAGAGAAAATGAGCAAAAACTCTCCAGCATACAAGCTACTAGAACAACTCGTATCAGTAGAAAAAGGCGGTGAGTTGGTGTACTTGATTGAAGACCAAATAAAACCGTTATTTGCTCTCCGTGCTGTTTATGAAAAATGCACAGAGTATAATTTAACCCAAGACGAGGTTTTTAATTTCATATCTCAGAAAAAGCTCACTTTTGACAACCTTTTACTGCGAGAAATTTTGAGCGATCCGTCAAATCAAATGCCTGTGGTTGATGAGGAAGATGAACTCCAACTTTTAGAAGCTCTTTTCAACCCTACCAGCAGTGAGGATACAGATGATGGCGATCTAAGCGACCAATTTAGTTAAGTATGAACCAATCAATTTTGCTTCAAACAGCACTGGCTTTACCAGTTCCAGATATTGAAGCTTTAATCCAAGGGCGAATGATTGCAGCTATGCCTCGGATGTTTCTGAATCCGGGGCGGACATTTGCTTTGTATCCAGCTCATCTTTCGGTTGATTTGCTATCGGGCGATAGATATTATCGATCGCATTTTTTACCCGTTGCTCAAAAGGCACTTGCTCAGTTAAATTCAGATAAAGTTTCGATCAAAGCTTGGGCTAAGTGCGAATTGTGCCAAATGGTGAATGAGCCTGAATCATTAGAGGCTTTGTCGCGGTTAACAGTCTGGAAAACAGAGGCATTACAGCAAATTCTCCAGCAGCGTCCTTTTATTTTTGTAGCTCATCTTCGCGTTTATTTGCTGCCTCAGCCGCTGGAAATGCCAGTGCATCCCAGCGGCAATTTTGTACCTTTGCCAAAGTCTCTAAATGTTACTGATTCTTCACCTGTGTTGAGCGATACTATCTTTGCCAAACGCCGTCAAAAGCTGGAAAAACTAGAGCCTCCAGAACATCCAGAATTGGAAGAGTTGCAAAGTGCATTAGTGCATTTATCCACCACCAACCCAAAAGCCAAACAACTAGACGCAGAAATCAAAATGTTTCTAGGTTGGTCGGAAAATTCACCAACAGCAAAACCCGATCGAGATTTTGATTGGATTAAAACGATCGCACCTTTGGGCGATCGCAGCATAGAACTAGAAGAAAAAAAAAGCAATTATCAAGCAGGCACCGATTTTGAGAATATCACACGTCAAAGCCTTGAATTCTTAGGATTCAAGATTGAGAATGCCTACAAAGGCGGTGCTGGTGGCTTAGATTTATTTTGCTCCCAACCCTATCCCTTAGTTGGTGAGTGTAAGGCGGGTAGACTTATCCCCAGTCGAACTGCTGAGGAATTGATTAAACTGGGAGGAATGCACTTAAGTCGGGATAAATTTTTAGAATCTACCAAGTTAGTGATTGGCCCTGGCAATCCTTCGGTGGATATGTTGAAAGCAGCACAAGAATGGAAAGTTAGTATTATCAATGCCATGACTTTACAGAAGCTAGTTGAGTTAAAAGCTAAATATCCCGGTGCTGTCAACTTAGTTGAACTCAAGCCCTATCTAGAAATGGGGCGGCAAATTGACGACCGAATTAATGATTATATTCAGAAAGTTGCAAGAGAAATTAGGCTGCGATCGCAAATCATACAAGCAGTGAAACAACTTTGCTCAGATAGCGACTTTCCGACGGTTGTTGAGATTAAAGTTCAATACAATGCTAGATTTGCCGCCACTGATTCTAAGCTGACAAACGAATCAGTAAAGGATTTGACTATAGAACTTTCTTCACCGCTGACTGGTTACTTAGGGCGAATTAAAGGAGACAATTCGCAAAGCGATCGCTTTTATTTCCTGCGCGACTTGCCGCTAGATGATTAAGATACGTCAAGGGCGATTCCCTGCGGGATATCTTCGCTTCACGTACTTCATCCAATTTCCTACACAGCATCAGGATCTACGCCCAATTCCCGCAACCTCGCGGCCAACCTTTCAGCTTTCTGCAATTGAGCTTGTTCTGCCTTAATTAACCCTTCGACCAATGGCGGATATAAAATTTCATTGACTGATAATCTCAGATTGGGAAATACTACAGATTCCATTTCTTCACCCGGCAAGTAATTTACCTCTGTATAAATGTCATCACCTTCGAGAAATGCCATAACTCGCACCCGTGGCCTGGTTTCTGCTGGGTCAATAATCACATATTCCGGCACGGTAAACGCATCTAAATTAATTGGACAAAAACGTAAATTTGTGCATTACTAAATAACTAATCCCCAGGGGCGATCGCTCTTTTTTGTGGGAGGCTGCTGGGACTTATACCAATTTTTTATGAGGCCCCGTAGAATCCGATCCCCCCTAGCCCCCCTTAATAAGGGGAGTAGGGGGTGGGACAAGATTCCGATCAAAGTCAACCCCTACTACCCAACAATCAGGGGGATTTAGGGGGATCGAGATATGTGCAACTTCACATTAAATTGGTATTAATCTATTTTTATCAACAAAGAAAGCTCGCTTTTTGAGGATAGCGAGGGCGATTCACTTTGGCTCAACTCTATTATCTAGTTGACTAGAAAAAACTTGACTATGCTTGAGCATAGCTGCTTAATCCTTGTAAATCTAATTGTGATTCGCTACTTATTAAATTTACTATTAACTAAGGCCAATTCGACTTTCTTGAGAGGCAAAATTCTGCATCTATAACTGTGAACCAAACTATAAAGTTATTTTGGCCCTTGGCAATTAGGTAGCCGCCAAAATGTGGCTCTTAGAAGATGAATATTGTCAAATTTTGCCAACGGCTGCTTGGGGTTGGGCCTGAATCCACGAGCCCAAGCCCGATCGCACTCCCTGCAACCTCGATCGAGATTCTCGCCCCATAGCCGAATTGTAAAGTTTTGTGACAATTTTAATTTGGTAGCTTTAGATACAGAATTGTCTGTTATAGTGATAGAAGAGAAGAAAAAACAAGCCCAACATTAATCTAAAGAATACCGAGGAACCCCCTATGTCTACCGAAAATCAAGCTCGCTCTCTGATGATGCGCCACCACCAACTTGTGAAGAACCGTCAGCAATCCATGCTCAACCGCACCGCCACCGAAGTCGGGATGGAAGATACGCACTACTGGGGTCACATTCAAGGCAAACCGCAGCCCAGCTTTCAAGCCAGTTACGATCGCAGCAACGCCACTATGAGCTAGCCCAAGCTCAATTTCCTCAATTGCCTACGCAGTTATCAAGAAATTGGGTCTAAAACCCCGTCCTTCTAGGACGGCTTTGTATTAAGATGGATGTGCCAAGGTTAAACTCCATCACCATCGTGAAACTGTTAAGACACACTTTTAGGTGTAAAAATTGGGCACAGTGCTGCGAAAACACTTAAAACAGCGAGAGAATCAACGCATTCTCTGTACCAGAAAATACATCATTTGGTTTAAATCAATTAAGTAGGGTAGGGCATACCCGAACTCTAGGTTCGTATCCTAGTACGCTTTTGGAGATAGACCCTCTGGGGTTGCTGTGAATTAGGCTCGTCAATTGGTGTAATTGCACGGTTGAAAAGTTTAAAGATTGCCGAAAGGACATAGTGCTTAAAGGTCAGTCGATGAATTAAGAATCCCTACGCCTTTAGGCTAGGGAGTGTCAAGTCAACTCAAGAACAAGCCCGCAACCTGATGATGCGCCATCAACACGTCGTCAAAAACCGTCAGGAATCCATGCTGAGCCGTGTGGCTGCTGAAGTTGGTTTAGATGCTGGTTCTCCAGCGAGTATCGATCGCAAATAACTCGTTTTTTCAAAGGCGAGATAGTTGAATCGAGTTTGTTCTTTGCCAGCTAAAAATTAATAATGTCAATTACAAAACCGTCGCGACTTCTTCTTGAGTTATAACTCTAGATTGGAAGCCGCGATTAGTTTTATGGGAATTGGGAATTGGGAATGGGGAATTGGGTTCAAAAGAATGGGGAATCTAAAATCTAAAATCGTTCGACTGAGCGCTCACGCCGAAGTCTAAAATCTAAAATCTAAAATCTAAAATCTAAAATGGTATAATCCCCTTTCAGCAGATTGAAGGCTACTAGGGAGGTCATGATGTCGGACTGGAAAGAAATTGACGGCGGAGTTACAGCACCCAGAGGGTATAGAGCATCGGGAATTACAGCGGGCTTGAAGCCTTCAGGCTTGCCGGATTTAAGTTTAATTTTGTCAGAGGTAGACGCGATCGCCGCCGGAGTCTTCACAACCTCCACCGTCCGGGCCGCTTGTGTGGACTACTGCCGCCAGCGTTTGCAAGCTAAACCCAGCGCGAAAGCAATTTTGTGCAATGCGGGACAAGCTAATGCTGCTACTGGCGAACAAGGTTTGGCAGATGCCCTCGAAAGTGCCAAATTGTTGGGAGAAGCGCTGAATATTCCTCCAGAATCTATTCTTTTGGCCTCCACTGGCGTCATCGGACAGCGGATAAAAATGGAGCCGCTGAGGGCGGGAATTCCGCGATTAGTTGCGGAGGCATCGGAAACGGGTTCCGATGCGGCGGCTAAGGCTATTTGTACGACTGATTTAGTGCCGAAAACGATCGCCCTCGAAACCATGTTTGGCGATCGACCCGTCCGCATCGGCGGCATTTGTAAAGGTTCGGGAATGATTCACCCGAATATGGCAACAATGCTGGCATTTGTAACTTGCGATGCAGCAGTTTCATCGCATTTGTGGCAAGAAATGCTGAGTCGGGCGGCTAACAGAAGTTTCAATCAAATTACTGTTGACGGCGATACCAGTACCAACGATTCGCTAATTGCTTTGGCAAACGGCCAATCCCGCACACCGGCAATTACGGAAATGGGGGCAGATGCTGAAAAATTAGAAGCGATGCTGACAGAAGTTTGCGTGCATTTAGCAAAGGCGATCGCCCGTGACGGCGAAGGTGCAACTTGTTTGGTAGAAGTGCAAGTTAGTGGCGCGCTGGATGAAGTTTCTGCGAGTAAAATTGCCAAAACAATTGTCGGTTCTTCTTTGGTGAAAGCTGCTATTTTCGGACGCGATCCGAATTGGGGCAGAATTGCGGCGGCGGCTGGGCGCGCTGGTGTCGCTTTCGATCAAGAGAATTTGCGGATTCAATTGGGGGATTTTTTGATGATGGAAAACGGGCAACCTAAAGAGTTTGATCGCGCTGCTGCAAGTAATTATATGAAAGCGGCTGCGGAGGGGGAATATTTGAAGGCTGATACGGTTTTAATTCAGGTTAGTGTGGGGAATGGCAGCGGTTTTGCGAAAGCTTGGGGATGCGATTTGAGTTACGACTACGTGAAGATTAATGCGGAGTATACGACTTAAATAAGTCCAGGCGGTTACAAGTCCGGGCGGTTAGAAACCGCGCCTACACAAACAAAACCAGACGAGAGAAAGTTGAAGGCAAATTTCACACAATTTAAACTCAACTTCCCCCCGTGGGGCAGGGCTGTTTCATTCTCTTGTAGGGGCAAACCCCCCGTGGTTGCCCCGATCGCTGAAATGCCCAATTTATAGTGTCTGGGCCTGGGCGGGCACGGGGAGTAGGGGTCGCACCGCCCCTACAAAATCTTGGTTTTTCTGAGAATGAAACCGCCCTGCCCCGTGGGGGGAAATTAAAAAATTTGAAACCTTTACTCACCAAGTTAATCTCAGCTTTTTGCTCCTCATTTTAAAATCGCTAAAGCCGTTACAGAGCTCAGCTTTTTAGGATTTTAACAAAAGAGCGCTAAAAATCTTATTCAGACTAAGTTTCAAGACTTTTTAAGCTTATTATTAATAAGTCTAATATAAAGTTTGAAAACACGCCCTAACCAAAACTATCGGAGACAAACACATAGCCGCCGCCATATCCAACATTATCATCCACTAATATTAAGCCCTCGTTACCCTGCGGATCGCCACTCTGAGCAAGTCCATAATTCACCACGCGCAACAACCGCTGCGGCGTAAACGATTCCAATTCCACAAAATTGCCTGCATCCAGCCACGCTAGTTCTTCTGCTGTTAAACCTTGCCTTACAGCGTCGGGTAATTGACGGGCTGTTTGTGCCATTGTTTGAGATTGCTGCACAAACATCTCACGGGTTGCTAAGATTTGACGGGGAGAAATGCCTAAATCAAAAATTGTCACCTGTTGATTCGCAAACCAGTTTGGATTAGTTCGCAGTTGATGTACCAAGCCAACTCCAGCAGGGCTCGCATTGTGCAGCGCATAAACTTTCAAATCGGCATTGCGCCGCAGCATTTCAATCACGGTACTGAAGATGCTTTGGGGATAGCCACTAATACTAAGAATGGCGCAGTTGTTTTCAAAATGGACGTTGTTGGCAATTAGGAATTGAGCTATTTCGTCACTGTCACAGATAATTGCGCGATCGAAGCTGTAGGCGCTGACTTCGCGATCGATGGTTGCGGGCAAAGCCTCTTGACGAGCAGCAGGCAGCAGTTTTTCTAATGTGCCGTTTACCCTTTGCCAGTCTCCGAGCCATTTATCGCTCTGCGCTTGATTAACGAGAAATATTTCAACCGTTATCTGGGGGCGTTTTTTTTGTGAAATGCCGAGCCAGTAGGAAAATAGCCCTAGTGTAATCGCTACAATGTATCCTGAAGAATAATCAAATATTAGGCTTCCTGAAATGCCCAGCACTAAAATAATTCCCCCTAAAATCTGGAGGTTTTTAGCATTATTTCTTCTGCCACGAATACCTTGAGCAGGAGATTTGCTGTAGTGGAACAATAGCCCTATCCAAATCAAATTGTAGAGAGCGAAGGGAATAACAACAGAGAATTGTGACGGAAAAATAGCAGAAGCCCAGTTAATGCCGAAGATGCCCATAAATACGCTAAACAAGAAGTAGGTCAAAATCCAACTGGTTTCTGGGGCGCGAGATTTAAGCTTTTGGTCAATAAAATACAAAAACTGTTTGTGCGTAAAAAACAACATATTTTGGCTGGAAATATTTTCGATCGCCTTTTTGAAAAAGGGATCGGTAAATGCTAATTTTTGATCGGTGACGGTAGTGGGTTCAAAGACAAACGGATGGTTGCACTGTTTACAGCGACCTGAGTTCCTGGTACGATCGCTCAAAATGTTGTCTGTTTGACACTGGACGCATTTCATTCCCATTTCGGTTACTCCTGATTGATTTAATGGATTTATATCGTTGGCGATTGTTTCGGAATGATTTAACCGCAGAGGCCGCAGAGGACGCAGAGGAAGAGAAGAGAGATAATAAGTAGAAGGAAGAAGGAAGAAGGAAGAAGGAAGAAGGAAGAAGGAAGAAGGAAGAAGGAAGAAGGAAGAAGGAAGAAGGA
>NZ_JAUBTL010000020.1:103106-110581 GCF_036702475.1 Microcoleus sp. D2_18a_B4 | reverse complement strand
GAAGAAGGAAGAAGGAAGAAGGAAGAAGGAAGAAGGAAGAAGGAAGAAGGAAGAAGGAAGAAGGAAGAAGGAAGAAACTATGCCCAATGCCCAATGCCCAATGCCCAATGCCCAATGCCCTATTAAAAGATTTGCCCGTTTAATAAGATAGAATAGTCTTCTCGCTGTCGAATTAATCGATCGCCCTTAGCATCAATCAACACCTCAGCAGGGCGGGGGCGATGCAGAAAATGTGACGACATCGCATAGCCGTAAGCCCCGCTATCCAAAATGGCGATCGCATCTCCAATTTTGAGTTTCGGTAGCCAACAGTTGCGCCCCAAATAATCCCGCGAATAAGTCGTGTTGCCGCAAATATCCGTTTCATGTCGCGATACATCGCCAGTTTCCCAAGTTGCGATCGCCCGATAGCCCCCGTGTACCGCAGGCACCGATAGATTTGATACAGTCGTATCCACGCCGACAATTTGCCTATCGCCCAACCACTTCACCGACACAACTTTCGCAAGCAAAACGCCACAACCTGCGATCGCCGATCGTCCCGGTTCAATCACCAACTCGATCGGGCGAGATAGCGCACTCAGTCGTTCAGTAATCGCCGCACCAAACTCCCGCCAGTCAAACATTGCGCCGCCTCGATAGGGATAGCCAAAACCACCGCCAAAATCGAGGGTTCGCCAATCGGGCAACTGTTGGGCGATCGCAATTAGGCGATCGATCGCCTGCGTAAAAGCACTCGTGGCGTTCGTTCCTGTCCCCCGATAAAAATGCAATCCGGTAATCCTCAACCCCTGCTGCTGCGCGATTTCGTTTGCTTTCTCGAATTCGGCGGCACGCACTCCAATCCGGCTGTCTCCCGTCAATTCCGGTGAATTGAGGCGCAGTCCAATTTCGGCACGGATCGATCGCGGTTGACTCCCGCAATATTCGCAAAAATCTTGGAGTTGCGACAGACTATCGAAGTTAAATCGATCAATCTTCCACTCAATCAATTGCTGAATATCCGCCCTGTTGAGGTTACTGCCGGTGTAGACGATGCGATCGCTCGTAAAACCCGCTTTCAGTCCCAAAAAAACATCCCCCGGTGTATTCGCGTGTAGCCCCCAACCAGCCTGCTGAATCAATTGCAACAGAGCAATATTGCCGTTGGTGACGGTGGCAAAATGAAACTGAACGTGCGGATAGTCGATCGATCGCGTAATATGCTCAAGGGTTTGATGGAGGCGATCGGCCTGATACACATATAAGGGCGAACCATAAGTTGACAAAAGTCGCTGGGCCATTGCTTCGGAGAACGGCGGAGAATGTGTTTTGGTTTCATTCTGTAGCAAAGATTCAGTCATATAGAAGAAGGAAGAAGGAAGAAGGAAGAAGGAAGAAGGAAGAAGGAAGAAGAAATTAAGGAAGAAGGAAGAAGGAAGAAGGAAGAAGAAATTAAGGAAGAAGGAAGAAGGAAGAAGGAAGATTGTAAAATCGAGTGAATAGTAGTCAACAGTCAACAGTCAACAGTCAACTGTCAACAGTCAACAGTCAACCTCCTTCGATATTTCCAAATGCGTTGCCCGATCGCCGGTGGCAACCAAAACACATGATCAAGCGATCGCTTAACCGGAATTTCGCCTAAAACATCGGTTCGCCATGCCTGCCACATCAGCAGCAGCCAGAGATTATTGCCAATATAGCGATCGCGCATTGCAACTCCGAGTTCTCCCGATAACATCGAGTCGGCTAAATGGGGCTGCCAGCAATTTTGCGATCGCAACAGATTCGGATTCAGCCGATCGCCGATCGCAGTCCAAAACTCCCCGTAATACCAAACCTTCAACGGCACACCCATCCCGCGCTTTTCCCGCCAGACAATTTCCGGTGGCAGCCAGCGTTCGGACGCTTTTTTGAGGATGTATTTTTCGCACGCACCTTGCAGTAGCAGCTCTCCTGGCAGTTGAAACGTCCAGTCCGTGAGGTCGGGGTCGCAGAAGGGCGATCGCACCCACAAACCGCAAGCAAACGCCAATGCCGTTGCCCTCGGCTGAATATTTTGGGCACCTTTGAGCATCAGCGAAGCGCGCCGCAGCCTCGCTAGCAGGGAAGGACAGGTTTCGGGATCGATCGCGTCTTGCAGGTAAACGCTCAAATCGTGAGACTGGATGCGATCGAGCATTTCTGGCGAAAAAATCTGTTTTTCATAACCATAAAATCGCTGAAACGTCCGCAAATACTGCTGTTCAAAGGTTTCTCCTCCGGCGGGATGTTCTGCCGTGTAAACTCCGTGTGCAATCAAAGGCTTGTTTGTCCATCCAGCAAATAGCTGATCGCCATTCTCGCCATTGAATACAACTCGCACGTCTTGCGCCGCCGCCTGTTTGAGCAAAAACAGTGCAGCCGTCGTGCCGTCTCCATAGGGTAAATCGAGGGCTTTGGCGGTTGGCCCGATCGCCCGCAACACTGCATCGCCCGTCGCCGCCACTCGGATCAGCGGAATCTGGAAAAAGTCCGCCACCTGTTGGGCGTAGGGCAATTCGGAATAGGCTTCGACACCAAAATCGAGGGCATAGGCGCGCACTTGCAAGCCTGCTTTCACTAGCAGCGCCGTCACCAGGGAAGAATCGATGCCACCGGAGAGTAAAACGCCTACGGGTTCGTCGATCGGCAAATCGGCTACTTGTCGATCGATCGCCTGTTGCAACAGCCCTTGCAATTGTGCGATCGCCTCATCTTCACTCCGCAGTAGTTGGGGCGCTTCTTGCCAAGCGGATGGCAGCGATTCCCTACGGGATAGCTTCGCCGCGCGTACTTTCGGCAGATCGTTAACATCGGCGATTTCCCAAATCATCTCGCTTCCGGCTGCTACGGATGCAATTTGCTCGATCGGCGTTAACGGCGTGGGTACGTAGGAAAAACAAGCATAACTGTGTAGGGCGATCGGGCTAATTTGAGGGGAAGCAATCAGCGGTAGAAGCAATTGCATTTGCGTCGAAAACCAAATCGTTTCTGCCAACTGCATCCAATAAAGCGGCACTCGCCCAAACGGATCGCGCCCCAGCCTTAGCTGTTTCGCTTCTACCGCCGCCCAAGCATCTCCCGGTAAATCGGTTGCCCGATCGCGCCCGCAAGCATTCAGCGTCACTGTGTCAGCCGTGAGTACAGATGCAGAGGCGATCGCCCATTCTGATAATTTGCCCTGTCGGATGAAGTATTCAGGCACTAAACGGCTGAGCGTTTTTGTGTGATCGCCCTCTCCCCAGTAGCCTATGAAATGTGAAGGTTTGCAGATCGCACCCATTAGATATCTCCAATAATCATTGTGGAACAGGCATCTTGCCTGTTCAAAACAGGCTTTTTTGGATAAGTCTATTTAGATATCTCCAATAATCATTGTGGAACCGGCATCTTGCCTGTTCAAAACAGGCTTTTTTGGATAAGTCTATTTAGATGTCTCCAATCATCATTGTGGAACCGGCATCTTGCCTGTTCAAAACAGGCTTTTTTGGATAAGTCTATTTAGATATCTCCAATAATCATTGTGGAACCGGCATCTTGCCTGTTCAAAACAGGCTTTTTTGGATAAGTCTATTTATTTCACCGTGAAAGGTTCACTGCTGATCGCGCGCCCATCCAGGGACATCCGAACTTCCCAGTTTCCCGGTGGTGCAGCAGATCCGAGATCGTAAAAGCAGTGCGTATTCCAAACCGCAGTATCGATCGTGCGAGTTTGATACCTGCCTTGATTAACAATGTCACCGCTGGGATTAATCCAATCGCATTGCAGAGACAAATGATTGCCGATCGGAGCATTTTTCAACGTCACCTGGTAGTAGATGCGGGGGTTGATTTGACGGTTGACTTGAGTAAGGCTGTCACCACCTTTTTTCGATAGCGCAATCCTGTCTTCTCCTCCCACAACTTGAGCAGTTTTTTGTTGCTGATTTTGCCCGAACAGTACGCCTATACCGATCGCAGAGATGACAACGGCTGTCGAGGCGATCGCGATCCAGCGGTTGCGTCGCTGCTGTTTTTCTAGGACTTCGCGGCGGCGCATTTGGGCGATCGCATCTTCTAAAAGCTCATCAGGCAGATTCAACTCCCGTAAAATTTCTCTTACCTGATCTGGGGCCAATTCTAACTCGCGCTGCTGCGATAACTTGTCGATTTCAGCGACTACCTGTGCTAACTGAGTTTGAGTGAGTCGAGTTTCCATAGAGTTCACCATTAGTATCTGTAATGTTCTTTCCCACTAGAAAGTTAAATATAGCGATCGCCTCTCTCTTCTCGAACTCAGCGCCCTCTGCGCTCTCTGCGGTTAAATTACTCATATTATTCAATAAACAGCTCTATAAGTCAATTCATAAAAATCATAACATTAACCTCATAAAATTCATATTTATAGTCCTGGACGCATGGGGACTCATGCGAAACCGGGTTTTTTTACGAAAAGACGCGCTGCCACCCGCAGATTAGGTAAAAAAACCCGGTTTCTTTGTCGGAGTGCGTCCAGGACTGACTTATATAAAATCCAGACTAGGAAACTCTTCTATTTTTTGAAAATCTGTTAAATTAAACTTTTCTGAATCTATTTTTTCTTGGTGGCGATTCAACCAAACTGCATTTAATCCCGCATTTTTAGCACCACAATAATCAGCTTTGAAGCTGTCGCCGATATGCAACACATTCTCGGCGATGCAATTGTGCTTTTGCAAAGCTGCGGTAAAAATTTGAGACTGGGGTTTTGCTGCACCAACTTCGGTGGAAATTGTCACTGATGTGAAATATTCAGCTAAGTTTAGTGCTTTTAATACTGCATAAAGTCGCGAATCGAAATTCGATACTACTGCTAATTCAATCCCTTGTTGCTGCCACCTATTTAATGCTGGCAATACGTCGGGATAGACGAACCAAGGTTCGGCGGTGGCAAAATGAGCGTAGAGTTCGGCAAAGAATTTGGGAAAGTCTGAGAATTGATTGAAAACGCCTGCTATTTGAAAAGCGTTCGCGGAAACTGCTTGCCACCATTCAAATTCTAGCTGGGGAATTTTGGCTAATTCTCTTCCGGGAAATGCCATCGGATTTGAGTCGCCAAAACTTTGGAAAAATGCTGCATTTAACTCTTCGTTAGAAACAGTTACTCCCCAACTGCGGGCCAATTTTCCGTAGACTTCGCCGACGCTGCCGCGCACGTCAAATAGCGTCCCTGCGGCATCTAGAAAAATAATTTTGGTCATTTGAGAAGAAAAAGGGAAGAGGAAAGAGGACTTATCGCACATCCGGTTGCATCGGAATGATTTAACCACAGAGGACACAGAGAACACAGAGGAAAAGAAGAGAAGAGAAGAGAAAAGAGATTTGAGTAATTCCTTCTTTGTTCTTCCTTTTTCCTTCTTCCTTCTAATTAGTTGTTTGCGGATTCACTACACCAGAATGATTGGCAATGTTGCCCGCAGGTTCAAATCTGCCTCCTAAATATTTGGCTAGGAATTCTTCGGCGATCGCATAAAAGTGCAGGCGATTTTCCGGTCGTGCAAATCCGTGTCCTTCGTCTGTATAAAGCACGTATTCTACAGGTTTGCCGGCTTGCTTCATGGCATTGACAATTTGCTCGCTTTCTGCTTCTTTCACTCGCGGGTCGTTGGCACCTTGGGCGATTAGTAAAGGTTTCTGGATGCGATCGACAAAAGATAAAGGGGAGATCGATTTGAGAAACTCTGGTTCTGTTTCCAAATTGCCGACGCGGTGATACAGACTTGCTTTTCTTGGTTCCCAGTAAGGGGGAATAGTTTGCAGCAGTGTAATCAAATTGCTTGGCCCGACAATATCGACGGCGCAGGCAAAAACATCGGGACTAAAAGTCAATCCCGCTAAGGCGGCATAACCACCGTAAGAACCGCCCATAATCGCAATTTTATCCTGTAGGGCAATTCCTGTTTTTACCAGCCAATTTACCCCATCTAGCAAGTCGTCGTGCATTTTAGCCGCCCATTCGCGATTGCCGGCATTGAGAAAGGCTTTGCCGTAGCCGGTGGAACCGCGAAAATTGATTTGCAAAACGGCGTAACCTCGGTTTGCCAGCCATTGGGCTTGTGGGTTGTAACCCCAGGTATCGCGTGCCCAGGGGCCACCGTGAACAAGCAAGACTGTCGGTACGGGTGTGGCGACACCAACCGGTTTTGTCAGGTAGCCATGAATGGTTAAACCATCTCTTGCGGTGTAAGAAATGGGTTCCATTGATGATAGCGGTAGCCCTTCGAGTTTGGGTTTGTTGCTGAACAGAAAGGTGAAGGTTTTGGAGGCGCGATCGTAGGCATAGTAGTAAACTGGGCCGTCGTCTGTCATGTAAGCGACTAGCCAAGTGGTATCGGCGAGGTTGCGGCTGGTGATGGAGAATTCGCCGGGGCGAAATTTGCCGAGATCCTCAAAATCCTCTGCTATGCTTTGGTCTAAAATCCGCCACTCTTGCTTGTCCTTGTAGAAGGAAACCGCCTGAATCTCTCGCTTCGTGGGGTGTACGACCATATCGCCGACATCGTATTCTGGGTCAGAGGCGAGATCGGTTTCTTGCTTGGTTTCCAAATCTAGCGCGATCAAACGTTCCGCGTTAGCATCGTGATCGCCTCGGATGTAGAGAATTTTGCCGTTTTCTGAGAACATGACGGCACCGCCTTCGTCGTCGGGGCCCCAGCTTCGCAGGCTTTCCCAAGACTTGTCCGCAGTTTCCCTCCATAGCAATTCTTTACCGCCCTCGGCAGTTGTGGCTGTGGCCGCCCGCACTTGAAATTGGGCGTCAGCAGCCCAATTGACGATGTTTCCTGGGTTGTCGGTGTCGAGTTCAACGGCACCGTTTTGCAGGTTGATGCGGTAAAGATCGTGTTTGCGCCGATCGCGGATGTTCATTCCCACTAATATTTCATTGGGGAAGTTGCGGTCAAGGGCAATCAGATGAGCTCGAACACCTTGAAAGGGTGTCAAGTCGCGCACCAGGTTTGACTGAATATTGACTGAGAATAAATGCCATTTTTCATCACCATCAATATCTTGCTGATAAATGAGATATTCGCCGCTGTATGTCCAGTAAAAGATGCGGATGCCCCGTTTTTTATCTGCTGTCAGTTGGCGATCGTCTGATTGACCGACGGTACGCAATTGCACTTGCAAAACGTTGTTTTCATCTGGTGCAATGTAGGCGAGATACTTGCCGTCAGGTGAAAGTCTGGGGCTAGTTTTTTCTGGATTTCCAAACAGAATTTCCCGCTCGATTAGCGGTGGAAGTTCGGTTTTTGGCTGTTGAATTGTAGGAGTTTGCATTTTTTATTGTACCTAATATTTTCTATAGGAACGGGCAAGATGCCCATTCCACAAGAACATTGAATTTTTTTGGAACGGGCAAGATGCCCATTCCACAAGAATATTGAATTTTTTTGGAACGGGCAAGATGCCCATTCCACAAGAATATTGAATTTTTTTGGAACGGGCAAGATGCCCAT
>NZ_JAUBTL010000020.1:0-103006 GCF_036702475.1 Microcoleus sp. D2_18a_B4 | reverse complement strand
TCCACAAGAACATTGAATTTTTTTGGAACGGGCAAGATGCCCATTCCACAAGAACATTGAATTTTTGTGGAACAGGCATCTTGCCTGTTGCCAATCTATTTGAAGAAGCATCGATTAACTTTTAAGCAACTCCTGAATCGGCCTGCTAATCCAATTGAAACCAACTTTTAGTTGATGGTCAAATGTTGGCATCCGATAGAGATAAGCTAAGCGGCGAGCAATGTGGGCTAGTTGTCCGTCGAGTTTAATTCCTAAACCGGCCAGGGTGGCGTTGTCAATTCCTAATGTCATCATTTCTCCTAGCGGCTGATAGCGGAAAGGAAGTAAAGGACGGCCGGTGAGGGATGCCCAAATGTTCCATGCGGTGTAGTCAGCTTGCTGGAAGGCTGTTTGGGCTGTTCCGGGGACTTTTTGACCATTTGCATCGTGACATTCTGCTAAGTCTCCCAAGGCAAATATATCTGGATGGTCGATAATTTGCATTTGCGAATTGACTGTTAATTGACCGCGCTGGTTTTGTTTGAGGGGTAGCGATCGCACTGCTTGACTGACTTGAGTTCCTACTGTCCACAGCACTATGTCTACGGGGAGAACATCTAATTGTCCTTTGTAAAGTAAGGATATTGTGTCGGCTTCGATCGCCTCTACTTCTGTTTCTAAGTCGATCCACACTTTCCGTTTTTCTAATGCTTGGGTGGCGGCTTCGCGGTTAAACTCCGGTGATGTCCGCAGAATCATGTTCCCTTGCTCGACTAACCGCACGCGACCTTTTTCTCCGAGTCGATCGGCTAATTTACAAGCTAATTCTACTCCCGCATAACCGGCGCCGACGATCGCCACCCGAATTTTGTCGGTATTGCTGGCTTCTAAAAACCGCAATCTTTCTTCTAAGCGGTAGGCGTCGTCGAGAGTGCGAAATGAGTAAGCGTATTCAACGGCACCTTTGACCATATCTAGGGGGGTTTCGCCGCCTAAAGCTAAAACAAGGCGATCGCACGGAATTTCTGGCCCGTCGTGCAACTTCACTCGCTTTTCCTCTACATCGATGCCGGAAACAGTACCTTGACAAAAGCGCACGCCTGTGTTTTCCAAGAGTTCGGCAAACGGTGGGGCAATTTCCCAGGTTTGGAGTTCGCCGGTCAGGAGTTCGTACAGCAGGGGAACGAACAAAAATCGATCGCGGCGGTCAACTAGGACTATTTCGGGTTTTTCGGTTTTGGAGAAGGGTAACTGACTCAAGCGCAGGGCTGTGTAGAGTCCGCCGAAGCCTCCGCCGAGAATGCAAATCCGGGGTTGTTGTTGAGTCATCAGAACTATGGGTTTGAAACCCCGTCCTTTTAGGACGGCTTTACATTGAATTGAATCCCCTCGCGGGGTGGAGGGGTATGGTTGCCCCAAGGCGTGAGGTATGGTTGCCTCAATCTCTTTTCGGAGTAAAGTTAGCACGCGCCTTTGTTTAGTGAGCTTGTTAGGTTGAAAGCACTGTTCCTGTTACCTGAGAACTGTTTAACTCTCAACGACAGAGCAAAGGACTA
This sequence comes from Microcoleus sp. D2_18a_B4, assembly GCF_036702475.1. Taxonomy (NCBI): domain Bacteria; kingdom Bacillati; phylum Cyanobacteriota; class Cyanophyceae; order Oscillatoriales; family Microcoleaceae; genus Microcoleus; species Microcoleus sp. D2_18a_B4. The sequence goes on along the minus strand of NZ_JAUBTL010000020.1, from coordinate 101,471 downwards.
GCTACGCATCCCAGGGTGTCATGACTCGAAAAACGTAGTCAGTTAAGACTGAGGCCCGTCAGAACGGCTTGTTAGATTTCTCCTTCAAGCCTCATGCCTAAAGGCTGAGGTTCCTGACGGTGTTTTGTTTGAGGGGCGATCAGTAACAAGGCCACTTATCTTATTGTAACGAGAGTGAGGGAGTGGGGGAGTGGCAGAGGGAGAGATGGGGAGAGAGGGGGAGTGGGAAAACGAGAAAGGGGAAAATCTTCCCTGTTTCCCTCGAACCTCAACATACATACGTTAAATGCGTTCAATCCGTTAGATAATGCGTTTCCGAACTGTTTTCTATATCTATAGCCTTGATTAGCTTTACCTATTACCCGCCCTCAAATTTTCTGAATGTTCGCAGAACTAATTTTGTACTATATTAGTTTATAACGAATTATTTCGCAAATTTAATTCACTTTTTATAGGGCCATCTACTCTAACACTTGCCTCCGCACTCACAAGTGAAAAAATCATGCAAATTTCCTCGAATTCTTCTAAATTTAAGAACGGCGATCACAATAACGAAGACGGCTCATCTTTGTTAAAAAGCGAAGAAAAATATAAAAATTTAGTAGCTAATATTCCCGGTGCTGTCTACCGCTGTACCTGCGAGTATACGGAGGACGGGGAATTAACACGGACAATGGCGTTTTTGAGCGAGGCGGTTCAAGAAATATCAGGCTATCCATCTTCTGATTTTATCAACGATCGCGTCCGTTCCTTGGCAAGCATTATCCATCCTCAAGACCGCAAAAATGTGGATGCTACTGTCAAAAAAAGTGTAGCAACTAGAACTCCGTACATCCTTGAATACCGGATTGTCCGGGCTGACGGCGGCATTAGCTGGGTTTACGAAAAAGGCAAAGCTGTTTGCTGCGAGGCGGACGAGGCGAGAGGAAGACAAGAGGGACAAGGGCAAATTGAGGACTTTTTGTCGGCTGTGGTTTCGCCGGTTTCGCCGGTTTCGCCGGTTTCGCCGATCGCAAATTCTCTGTGTCGGGTTGTCTATCTCGACGGAGTAATTTTGGATATTACGGAACGAAAGCGAGCTGAGGAAAATTTGCGAAACACTCAAGATTTTCTGAATGCGGTACTGCAAAATCTGCCGATTAGCGTCTTTATTAAAGATGCTGTGGAACAAAAATTTATTTATTGGAATACTGCTAGCGAAGAATTGTTTGGCTATTCCAGGGATGAAGTGATCTTAAACAATGCTGCTGACTTGTTCGAGTCAGATCATGCCAATTACTTGCAAGCACAAGATTTAGAAGTGCTGGCCACGAGAAAAGGCGTCGATTTGCCCGAACAAACTATCGAACTTCCGCACCGAGGAAAGCGGATTTTGCACACGAAAAAAGTTCCTTTGTTTGACGATTCGGGCACACCTAAGTACATTCTGGGTATTGCTGAAGATATTACGGAAAGCAAAAAAACTGAAACAGAATTGTCGCGCTTGGCCATTGTGGCTCAAAAAACGCAAAATGGTGTGATTATTACTGATGCTCAAGGCTGCATTGAATGGGTGAATGAAGGATTTACTCGGATTAGCGGTTATGTGCTCGCAGAAATACAGGGAAAAAAACCGGGTGATGTACTGCAAGGCCCTGAAACAGACCCGCTAACTATTGCTCAACTGCGATCGGCTTTGGCTGCAGGCGTGCCGTTTAATCAGGAAATTTACAATTACAAAAAGGATGGAAGGGGTTATTGGGTGGCGCTTTCGATTGCCCCAATTTATCAAGAAAATGGGGAACTCGAAGGTTTTATTGCGGTGCAAACTGATATTACGGATCGCAAGCAAGCAGAGGCAACAGTCAGGGAGAGGGAGAATTATTACCGCTGCATTGTCGAGACGGCTTCGGAGGGCGTTTGGATGTTTGACAGCGAAAGTACCACGACTTTTGCTAACTCTCGGATGGCCGAAATGCTGGGGTATACTGTGGAGGAAATGCTGGGGCGATCGCTATTTGAGTTTATCGACTGCGAGTCTAGGGAAATAGCAGAAAGTTATGTCCAGCGCAGGCGGCAAGGCCTTCGGGAACGCCACGATTTTAAGTTTACTCGCAAAGACGGATCTCACTTGTGGGCGATCGTGTCCGCGACGCCGATGTTCGACGGTGAGGGCGAATTTTCCGGGGTGTTGCGGATGATTACCGATATTAGCGATCGCAAACAAGCAGAAGCAGAATTGCGCCAAACTCTCCAAGAGTTGGAATTTGAAAAATTTGCTTTGGATCAATCAGCAATTGTCTCGAATACCGACGAATTCGGAGCCATTACCTATGTCAACGAGCAATTTTGCGAACTCTTTAAATACTCCCGAGAAGAACTGCTCGGCCAAACCCACAGAATTGTCAATTCTGGCTATCACCCAGCCGATTTTTTCAAGCAGCTTTGGTCAACAATCCGCCAGGGAAAGGTTTGGCGGGGAGAAATGAAAAATCAAGCTAAAGACGGCACATTATTTTGGTTGGATACTACCATTGTACCTTTCTTAAATAGCAGCGGAGAACCCCATCAATATGTAGCAATTCGCAAAGATATTACCGATCGCAAACACGCAGAAGAAGCGGTGCGGCTTTCCGAAAGTCAATTGAGGACTAAAAATGAAGAATTGGCAAAAGCCCTGCGGGACGTGCATAAAACTCAAAGCATGATGGTTCAAAATGAAAAAATGGTAAGTTTGGGGCAATTAGTCGCTGGGGTTGCTCACGAAATCAACAATCCAGTTAGCTTTATTTACGGCAATGTCATGCACGCTGACGATTACTTTCAAGACTTGCTAAAAATTCTGCAACTTTACCAGCAGGAATACCCGCACCCAACACCGATTATTCAACAAGAGATAAATGATATCGATTTGAATTTTCTGCTCAGAGATTTGCCGAATCTGCTAAATTCGATGAAAATGGGAGCCGAACGAATTCGCCAAATTGTGCTGTCACTGAAAAATTTTTCGCGATTAGATGAATCCGAACAAAAGCAGGTGGATATTCACGAAGGGATTGAAAGCACTTTATTGATTTTGCAGCACAGGTTGAAAGAAACGGCAGGGCGTCCTAAAATTGTGCTGCTCAAAGAGTTCGGGAATTTGCCCCGCGTACAGTGTTATGCAGGACAGTTGAATCAGGTTTTTATGAATATTATTGGCAATGCAATTGATGCTTTGGAAGAGGCAATGGAGACTGGACAGTGGGCAGAGGGACAACTGGCGCCTATTCCTTATTGTCCTTCCCCGACGCTGCGGATTTGTACGGATGTAAAATATGAACAGGATGCTTTGATGCAAGCAGATTCTGCTGTTTCTGATGATTCAATGCCACATCCTTCTCATATTGTGATTCGGATTGCTGACAACGGGCCGGGGATTCCGATAGATGTTCACAAAAGGCTGTTCGATCCGTTTTTTACTACGAAAGAACCTGGTAAAGGTACTGGTTTGGGGCTGTCTATCAGCTATCAAATTGTGGTGGAAAAACACGGCGGGCTGCTTAAGTGCGATTCTGCACCGGGTCAAGGGACGGAATTTGCGATCGAGATTCCTGTGGGGAATAGTCAGTAGTCAGTAGTCAGTTGTCAGTTGTCAGTTGTCAGTTGTCAGTTGTCAGTTGTCAGTTGTCAGTTGTCAGTTGTCAGTAGTTATTTACTACCAATTACCCATTTCCGATGCCCAATGCCCAATGCCCAATTCATTATTCCCCCTAACCATGAAATATAGCGTAATTTACGACGGCAATTGCAATCTCTGCGTTACCTTGGTGCAGTTACTAGAAAACTTAGACCAAGGCAAGAATTTTGAGTATATTTCCATGCAAGATTTAGAGCAATTAAATCGCTTTGGGATTACGTCGGAAGACTGCGAAATGGGGATGATTTTGATAGATGGCAACACCCCGGAACGCCGCTGGCAGGGCAGCGATGCGGCGGAGGAAATCGGACGGATATTGCCTGCTGGCGAGGTGTTTGTGGCTGCTTACCGCGCCATGCCGGGGATGAAGTGGATGGGCGATCGCGTGTACGAACAAGTCCGCGATAACCGCTATACTTTGTTTGGCAAGCGATCGACTACTTACAAATCTGTTTATCCAGTTGGCTGTAAGTCGATCGACAATTGCGATAATAGCAAGGAATAAAGTCTTTACTACAAACAGGAGATCCGTGAAAACTGAAGTCCTCAAAAAGATTGATTAAACAAACCGAATATCTCGCGGCAAAAGTCTTTGAGTTTTTGGGCTGACTCCGCAGCGGGTTCGGTTTGACCGAAAAAACTCCAATTTTCCACGGTGGAAAAGCGCCACTGCTGACCAGTATGATCGTAACCGGCTGCCTCAACGCCGATCGCCCGACGGCTTCCTTCTACCGGATCTTGGTAAAATCGGATTTGAATCAAGATGCTGCGGCTTTGCAACAAGCGGCTTCTACCGGGGAAATGGAAGCCAATGTCGATCGAATCTGGATCTACAAGTTCTCTGGTATCCTGGTCATTCATCCAAGGTTTCAAATCGACTTTTGTATCCGGGAATTCCGACTTGAATAAATTAACAACCGCAGCAATTTTGCTGGCAACTTCTATATTTTTGGCTTGTTCGGCAGCGTTCACTCGAAAAACTCCTATCAAATATAGTTATTACATTTAGCTAATAATGTAACTGCATAGTGCCGAATGTAGACTGTGAACAGCGGACTTTTTCCGAAATAATTAGGCATTGACAAATTTTAATATATGTGTTATGCCGTTTTTAGCCGAGTCTCGATCCCCCTAAATCGCCCTTAAAAAGGGGAGTAGGGGTTGACTTTGAGGATGCTCTTGTCCCCCCTTATTAAGGGGGGTTAGGAGGGCTCTCCGGGTTTTAAAACACGCCATAGTTCCATAATCTTAATTCAGGGGAAGGGCGATCGCAAATTCCGAACCTTCTCCCAGCACCGATTCGCAAGTTAGTTTACCGCCGTGGGTTTCTTCCACAATTTGCCTGCTGATAGACAACCCCAAACCCGTACCTTTCCCTACTCCTTTGGTAGTAAATAAATGGTCAAATATTTTCGACTTGACCTCCGATGACATCCCTTGACCGTTATCTTTGATTTTAATCACCACGCTGTTGCTATCCTCGGAGACTTGAGTGATAATGGCGATCGTATTCGGTAAAGCTTCAATTTCAGCGTAAGTGCGACCCTGATTGAATTCGTCAAAACACTCGATCGCATTTGCCAGCAAATTCATAAACACCTGATTCAGTTGCCCAAAATAACATTTAACTGGCGGGATATCTCCGTATTCTTTAATAATTTTAATCGCGGGGCGAGTATCTTTAGCTTTCAGACGATACTGTAAAATCATCAAAGTGCTGTCGATGCCCTCATGAATATTTGCTGATACTTTATTCGCAGTATCAGCGCGGGAAAAAGTCCGCAAAGACTTGCTAATATTGCGAATGCGCTCTGTACCTGATTTCATAGATAAAAGCATTTTTGGCAAATCTTCGATCAAATATTCTAAATCAATCTCCGATGCTTTATCTTCTAACTCATCTCCAGGATTAGGAAATTTTTCTTGGTAAAGTTGTAAGCAATCAATCAAATCTAAGCTAGCCTCAGCAGCAGCATCAAGATTGCCCGCAATAAAACCCAGCGGATTGTTAATTTCGTGAGCAACCCCTGCAATCAAGTTGCCGAGAGCCGACATTTTTTCGCTTTGAATGAGTTGCAGTTGCGCCTGTTGCAGTTCATTGAAAGATTTTTCTAACTGTTGAGATTTTTCTTTTTCGCGCGCGTACAAACCAGCATTTTCTACAGCAATAGCAACTTGAGAAATTAACACTTTGAATACTTCTACTCTCTCTGCTGTAAAAGCTCCTACTGTCAAAGCATTTTCTAAATAAATTATTCCGCGCCGCTGAGATTGATAAATAATCGGCAAACAGAGAATTGATTTGGGTTGATATTTCTGAATGTAGGTATCTACGTTAAAAGGTTCGGCAACAGTAGCATTGTCTAAAACCAGATGCTTTTGACTGCGGTGTACGTAATTAATCACAGACAGGGGTACATCTTGACGATTTTCTACGGGAATAGAGGGTAAAAGTGTCACTGTATCATCCGCAAAAGTGCCAGTAGCTTCTATGCAGAGGATCTCGTTTTTCAGCAGCAGCAGCACTACTTTTTGAGCCGCCGCATTTTCTAAAATAATTTTGATTAATTTGGTCAACAATTTTTCTAGAACAATTTCACCGTTAAGGGCTTGCGCCGACTTAATAAAAGTAGCTAAGTCTAAGAAATCGCCTAAACTACTACTGGTAGTATTTCCCGTGGCAGTGCGGGTGACATCGAGGGTTGGGGTTGGAATTGTGCGCGTCTGTGCTGCTAAGAAAGGATGTGTTGATTCTAAGTGTTTAACTTTAGCTATGGCTCCCCAATGGATATATCCATAATAGGCTTTAGTCAGATATGCTTGAGAAACTATCTCTTTACCCAAAGCTTGATAAAATTCTCCTGCTAATTCACAGGCTAATGCTTCCTCGTGAATGTAACCGTTTTTGGCGGCTCCATCAATTGCGCGATCGTACAAATCCATTGCTTGGCTATTTTGCCCCAATACTCGCGCTTTCTCGGCTGCTACCAAATCGTATTTGTGTTGATAATTCATCGGAGCATGAACTGCCCATTTTTTCATCTTATTTTGGTTTTGCAGCACTTTTTCCAGATATTGCTTTTGTTCCCCTTTGCCACTTGCTGGATACAAAGCTATGATACTGAGAGAGGAGTAAAAGTTATTCAGAGAAACCACATAAAAGCCGGCTACGGACTCCTCATGTTTCTCAAATAACCTTGAATTTTCCAAGGCTTCCGCATAGTTCCTGAAGAGATAATTAAGCTGAGTTTTGGCATAATAAACCACACCAACTAAAACAAAATTTTTAGTTTCTATTAAAACGGGGAGCATTTTTAATTCATTAAATCTCTCGCCGACTAAATGGCAGGGTTCGACAGCTTGACCGCGCAAATTGAGGGCTGTCTGCCTGCCTATACTTATATGCTGTACAGCTATTTCTAGTTGAGATTGCTGCATTAGTTTCATATATTTACCAGTCTCCTGCTCCACCAAATCTAGAGGCTCTCCTATCGACAGTTTTTTGAAGCAATATTCAGTTATAGAATAACCAGCATATTCCAACTCTCCAGTTTCGATACCAGCTTGAAAACCTTCTTTGAGCTCGTCTAATCCTGACTTGACAGAGGCGTTCCAGTGGTTAATAAAAGAACCAAAGGCTGTATAAACTCTACTTTTGATTGAACGGGAGGGAAATTTGTCTAACATCCTAATTGCCAGTTGACCGAATTGGTATGCCAAACTAATGTCCCCTAGCTTGTACATAACTACGCCATAAAAAACGTAGGCAATACTCGCATAAGGCGAATTACCATATTTAATGCACAGCTTGACCATCCTAAAGGCCAGCAGCGGTACCAGTGGGGGCTTGGCCTGAATAGCACTGCTGAGAATCCCTGATAAAATCCGCATGGCTGCTTGTTTTTCGGGATCAATCATTTGTGTCAAGTTAGCTAAATCCTCAATTCGTTTCAATCCCAAGCTCAGTTTTGTATTAATCAGTCCCGGCACAATATTTAGCGCGTTGGGGTTTTGAGGAAAAGAAATACCTAACATTTTCAGCACTTCCAGTCCTGTATTGAGTGCTTCTACAAGTCTATTTTGAGCGTTATAAGACTGGATTTGAAGTTCATAAACATTCACTTTCTCCAGTAAACTTTTAGCTTTTTGCACGACAATATCAACCAGTTTTTTTGAATCTTCATAGTTGATGTTTAAGTATTCAGCTTCTGCCGTTGACTCGTAAATTGCTAAGGTTAAGTCATAGTGGCTTTGCCAAGAATCCGCAGGCAATAGTTCCATAGCAACCCGCAAATACCTAACAGCAGCTTCATAAGCAGCAGCCGCTTTAGCCTTGCGTCCAGCAGTTAAATTTAATTGTGCCAACTGAGTTTTTTCTGAATGTTGGCTAATTGTGTCAATTCCGACATTCAACTGATTGACGATATCAAATATGTTTTCTTCTAGCTGGTCGGGGGGAGTATTCTGTAACAGTAATTGACCGATTTTTAAATGGGTGGATTGCTTTTGGTCTTCGGGAATTAGCGAATATGTGGCTTGCTGAACGCGATCGTGCAAAAATTTGTATGTTACCCGCGAAGTGTCTAACTTGAGATGGATTGATTCGGCTCGAGCGAAAACTAATGGAATGCGATAGGCATCGCTCAAGGGCAGAATTAACCCTGCTTGCAAAGCTGAATAAAGTTCAGTTGCTGTAGTATTAGCTGACTTTTCGCTAACAAGTGACAGCACATCTAAAGCAAATTTATCACCCACGCAAGCTGCTAGCTTCAACACTTCTTGCGTGGGTGTCGGCAGCTTTTCAATGCGAGAAGCTACCAGTTCCACCACACTTTTATCGGTGATTCCAATGGCTTGGATTTCATCGATACTCCAATACCAGCCCGTTTGACTTGCGTCATTTGTAATCTGATTAAATTCAAATTTCAAAAGAGAGTCTTGATAAAGTGCTTGGAGTAATTGGGTCAAGAAAAAAGGATTTCCGCCCGTTTTATTCCAGATCAAATCGGCTAGATTTGTTACTTTTTCTGGGGAAGTGTTAAGTGTTTCAGTGACTAACTCCGTCACATTTGCTAAATGCAGCGGTTGCAACACGATATTGTTGACTATTGTACCAGTTTTTTCAATTTGTTCTACAGTCTGGATTAAGGGGTGGGTCGGACTAACTTCATTGTCTCGATAGGCACCGATTAGCAACAAATATTCCTGGTCAGGGTCAGTTATCAGTATTTGCATCAACTTTAATGTTGCTGAATCTGCCCACTGCAAATCGTCTAAAAAGATAACTAGGGGGTGTTCTTTTTGGGCGAAAACGCGAATAAATTCTTTGAATACCCGATTGAATCGATTTTGGGATTCTACAGGGGCAAGTTCTGGGACTTCTGGCTGTTTGCCGATAATTAATTCAACTTTTGGAATTACGTCGGCAATTACTTGGCCGTCTGTTCCCACGGCTGTTAAAATTTTAGTGCGCCATATTTCTAATGAAAGTGTACTTTCTGTTAGCAATTGCCGCAGCAAGGAGTTAAATGCTTGGATTAATGAGGCATAAGGAATGTTGCGTTTTAATTGGTCAAATTTGCCGCTGATGAAGTAACCTTTTGACCGGGTAATGGGTTTGCTAACTTCGTTGACTACGGCTGATTTACCGATGCCTGAGTAGCCTGATACTAGCATTAATTCGCTGCTTCCTGATGGGGGCGGGTTTTGTTCTAAGGTTGTGGGTTTTTCTAACAAATTGTTAGCTAAACCCGCTCTTACACGTTCAAATGCTGCTAGCAATTCATTAACCTGATTTTCCCGACCATACAATTTTTGGGGAATTAACAATTGGCTGAGAATATCTAAGCGTCCGGGGATGAAGTCGGCAATTTGTCCGGTGGTTTCTAACTGATGCAAACAAATTTCTAAGTCTGCCAATAACCCGGACGCACTTTGATATCTATCTTCGGCATTTTTTGCCATCAATTTCATCACTATTTCTGAGATGGCGACAGGTATCTCAAAATTGATTTGATGGGGATATATGGGTGGAACTGCGATGTGGCTATAAACTATTTCTAAGGGGTCGTTGCTGCAGAAAGGCAATTTTCCAGTCAGCATTTCATATAATGTGATACCAAAGGAATAAAAGTCTGTGCGGTAGTCGAGGGTGCGGTTCATTCTCCCGGTTTGTTCGGGTGACATATAGGCTAAGGTGCCTTCGACTGAGTTGGGATTGTTAAATTGCGGGTTTTCTTTGTTGAGTTTTGTAGCAATGCCGAAGTCGGTGAGTTTTACTTGTTTTGTTTGCGAGTTAATTATGATGTTGCTGGGTTTGATGTCTTTGTGAATAATGTGCTGAAAATGCAGGTATTGTAAGGCTTTGACTATTTGGATGGCGATGTTTAAATTTGCTTGCAGGCTCAAGGTTTCTCTTTCCAGCAGTTTTGCGAGGGATTCGCCGCCAAAGTCTTCTAAAACGATTCCTAATCGGTGGTCCAATGTTTCGAGACTGATGGCTTTGACGATTTGTTCGCTGTCTAAATTTTGGCGGATTTGATATTCGTGTTTGAGCCTGGTAATGGCTTCGAGGGTGGGATATTCAGCTTTGAGGACTTTCAGAATTGCTGGGGGCGCGTCTGTCGGTGTTTGTCCGCGATAGACTATTGTTTCGACGCCTTCGTGCAGAGTAGAAGTTATTTGGTATTCTGATAAGTTTAACATCATTTAAGTTAGAAATTACAGGAGCTAATTCTCATGAGATTAACATTACTTAATCTTGATTTTGTGTGATTGCGATCGTGTATTTGGCGATTTCCAATCACACGGAATATACACTAAGTGAAAATGTGGGCTTGATCGTTGGTGTCGGGAGCATCTCAATGAAAGCCGCCCAGCTATAAATTGGAGTTTTGAGGCAGGAGGCAGGAGGCAGGAGGCAGGAGGAAAGAGGAAGAAGGAAGGAGCAAGAAGAAGTGTTTTTACAAATATGAGATGCTCCCTTGGTGTCAACAAACATCATAAATGTAATATTGGTCTTGTGTGTGAGTCCCGAATGCTTTGGCTGCACAGTTTTTCAGGGGCATGGGAGCGATCGCACTGGGCATAAAACAGCCGGAGATGGGAGCGATCGCACTCCGCCTAAAACAGGCAATTGAACGTGTCCTCAATCGCTGACTACTGTAACTTCACAGATAGTAGAAATAGATTCCGGTTCAGGCAAAATACGCACGCGGGCGAATTTTAAACCGCTGACTCCTTGCAGTGATTCTACCATGCCCGTCTGAACTTTTGGCTCTACCCAACCTTCGCGAGACAAGTAGCGCAAGTATTGTTGGTACTCTTCCCATTCGTCTTCCGCTGAATAAACTACCGTTAACATTCCGGGCTGGGTAATTCGCTCTTGTAAGTCTTTGTCAACAGCTTTTTCGATCCGCTTTTTGACAAGTTCGTAGCGGATGTCGCGAGTGCCTTTGACATCAAACATTTTTTCGGTGTTTTCGTTGTGAAAAATGTCGATCGTGGTATTCTGCACTAAGACTAAATGTGCGAGTTCCATGTTGATTTGAGACTCGGCTTGCAGGCGAAAAACTGTGCGGCCACAATCGCAAATTGCTCGCAGTTGTTCGTACCGCAAACTGTGCAGGTGAAACTGGCTGAATTTGGGGTCGATCGATTTTCCTACATAAATCATGTGATCGATGCCGTCGGTGCATTCGATGTCGCAGTAGTGGGGCAAAATTTGCTGCATTTTTTCTTGCCAGCGGGCCCAGGTTTCTTGGAGTTTGGTGCTGATTAAGTTCAGCATTTGGTCGTAGCGGGTGCGATCGCTGTAAACGCAGTTGTGTTCATTTTCACAGGCTGCTTGGTAAGCTTCAACGGCTGCCTGAACCTTGGACCCGCACTGCACAAAATAGTCAAAATATACTTCTAAATGCTCGTTTAAATACTCGGCTGCTCGCACCTCCATATCGACTGTTACTTTTTGTTTTAAATGCTCGATGTAGTCGAGCAAGTCGAGCCGCAGTTGCTCACCGAGGTGGGTAGTTTGTGTTTCGCAAACGGCATCAGCTATGACTAAACCTAAGCGGAATTGTTCGAGCAAATCAGTTTGAATGGCTCGGTTTCTTTCGTCGCTAGAACCGCGAATGTCCGAAATTCCGTACAGCGGATGAACGTCAGCAAATACGATTGTTTCTGGAGGTAGTCCCCAACTTCGCCTTTCTGCTTCTTGGGCGAACCGCCACTCGACTGCGGGATGGATGTTGTGAATGTGGGTAAACCGCTCCTGGATGGCTTGCCGCAGGGCTGCAATGAAGGCGGGAATGAGTTCTTGGGCGTGTTGAGCGTCAATGCCGTTGAAGTGGTTGGGCCGATCGCACAACAGCCCCACAACACCCAAAATCCGCTGCCCGCGCCCCTCGCGGGTGACGGATTTGACTACCAGGGGCACCAGCAGCATCGATCGAGTTCCCATTCTCCGCAAAGTTCGATCGCACTCGGTTTCGCACTCCCTACGCAAGTCTGGCACGTTCCAAACTTGATTTGCTGCTGTGGCCTTCAAAAAGTGAGAAGCTTCTAGGGAGTGCATTGAATAAAGAATCGGCTGCAAATGTTGGCCGTCTTTTGCAACTAATAGCTGTACCTGATCGTCGTCGGGCCGCAGCAGCAAAGTGCCGTCAGCATTGAAGAGCGATCGCAAACACCGATCGATTTTCTCAAATTTGTCGGGCCGCAGCATCGAATCTTGATCGATCAATAACTGAGTCAGCCGCCGAATTTGCTCCTGCACTGTGACATCAAAACCTTCTAGCAGCAGCAAGCCTTCTACGCGGTAATTATCCAACTGCAATCGATCGGCTAAATTTTCCAATTGATTCGGCTGCATCAGCCAAGCTTCCCGTTCTGCAACAGGCATTAATCTTAAAGAAACATCCGCAAATTCATCTATTTTTGAGTCAATTCGAGTAATTTTTAACTGTTCTGAACCCAGCCAAAATTCTATAAATCTGGGTTCTCGGTGTTTGGGGTTTTTTACACTCGCCGTGGCAGGTTCGTCTAGCACCCGCAAACCGTCGATGTCAATTTGATAATATTGCTTAAATACCCAGTGCAAAAGGTGGCGGCGATACAATTGTTCTGCTGTTTTGCCGCCCCACTCCTCGAACAGTTGCAGCAGAGTGATGTCGGTTTCTGCAAACAAACCGTTGGTAAATTGAGTTGCCAAGGGCGTTTCCTCCCAACCGGCCAACCGGCAAAATGCCGCGTTAGCGTAACGCAGGGCAAAAGTTCCCGGTTGCATTACTGCGATTAAAACGCGGCGATCGCCGAGAAATTGAAACAGTCGCTGTAAATCTTGTTTCCACGTTTTCAACGGTTCAATTTCAGCAGATTGACTGGGTACTTTGCCCGCCAAAGCTTCCAGTAGCTGTTCTATACTTGGTTCGCTGGGCAGATTGTTACTGTCTTGCTTTGTTGGGACGATATCTGTCGCGGGCGATTTTACGGAGTTGTTGTTTTGATGGGAAGACGATTTAGGAGTAGACATGAGTAAAACACCTGAAAGCAGTGGATTTTGCCAAAAAATGTCAGCGATCGGCGATTATGGCTTTGTAAAAAGCTTAGATCCTGTTTGTAAAGTTTGTGTGTGGGTATCGGAAACTGGGTGTTTTCTCGGAGGATGGGCCCAGGGACTTTTACTTTTATTCACAAACAACCTCTCAGTCTCGACGTTATAGGTGATATTAACGTGTTTACCACCTGGCGGGTAACACCCATTATAAGCGGTAGACAGTAGCGGATAGTGTAAGCAACTAATGCTATTTGACTCAAAGGCGAGATATATAGCCGCTTTGGGTTGAATGAGGCGTAGCCCTGGTAATTGGTAATTACCAATTGGTAATTACCAATTGGTAATTACCAATTGGTAATTACCAATTGGCAAGCAGGTTGCTGGTCACTAATTTAGTAAATAAAGTTGCGATAGAAATTACCATATAACTTGCTATTTGGCAAGGCGAGAATTAACATATATAATACAGATAACATGATTTGTGAAAGGACATAGTTATGGCTTTAACGGTTAACAATCTCATCGCGGATTCGACAGGATTTCCTGTATTTGCTGGCGGCGGACCACGTCTTTTGGGATTCGCTACACCCGATGAGATTAACGTAGCGAATGGAAATTTGGCGTCTTTTCCCTGGGGAGTTTGGGGACTCGACGGCAACGATACTATGGGAGGTTCGTCGGATTCCAACGAACGTCTGTTAGGAAATAACGGCAATGATATTATCGGCGGTGGTGGCGGAAATGACATAATTTACGGCGGGAAAGATAACGATCTCCTGGATGGAAATGATGGCAACGACGTAGTTAGGGGCGACGCCGGAAATGACCTTATCTTCGGAGGGTTCGGGAACGATATCCTGCGGGGAGGGCAAGGAGACGACGATTTAGATGGCAATGAGGGCGACGATTTCATCGCGGGCGATCGGGGAGTTGACGTGCTCACGGGAGGCCTCGGTGGTGACATATTCGTCCTCAGAAGCAACGATGAAGCATTTGGTATAGATGGAGCAGATGTCGTTACCGATTTTAACTTTGACGAGGGCGATCGTATCGGTTTGACGGACGGTTTAACAGAACAAGACCTTTTCTTTGAAGACGACAATTTGATTGCTTACGATAACGACGGAATTATCAACGACATGGTGATTCAAAACCAAATTACCGGAGACATTGTGGGGGTAGTTTTAAATGTGGATAACTTTGAACTTGTCGGTGCATTTGAACAGGCAAGTCCGTTTGCTTTGGCAGTTAACGGTTCTCAATTCCAGTTTTTGACTTAATTATTTGTAGGGAATGAGACGGGCTAGATCCCCCCTAACCCCCCTTAACAAGGGGGGGACAAGAGCGCTCGAAGTTCCCAATTTCTCCCTTTACATATTTTTATGCTAATCTAAAAGTAGAAATTCCAACTCGGGGAAAGTATATATGACCATTGCCACTCACCCCAAATTAACGGCACTCCCGGAACAGCGGTTGATTTTGCCGCTATCAATGACTTGGGAACAGTTCAAAGCTTTGGATTCATTGCTAGAGTACAGTCGCAGTGTTCGCTTGTCTTACCTCGACGGATATGTGGAAATTATGACACTTTCGCCGGAACATGAAACCATTAAATGCCTGCTGGCAGGAATGTTAATGACCTTTTTCGTAGAAAAAGATATTAGTTTTAGACCGACGGGTAGCGCTACACTCCAAGGGGAAGCAAAAGGCAGCAGCAAGGAACCAGATTTATCTTACTATTTTGGCGAAGACAGACGGCAGCGAGAAACACCCGATTTGGCGATCGAAGTTTTTTTTACTAGCGGAACTATTAATAAACTGGAATACTACCGCAGATTTAACGTAGCAGAAGTTTGGTTTTGGGAAGACGGAGTATTTTCGATTTACCAACTGAACTCGGAGGGTTACAACCTGGTTTCTCGGAGTATGCTGTTGCCGGATTTGGATCTAGAAGTGCTGGGGAGATGCCTGCAAATGTCCGAAGAAAAAGACGCTTTGAAAGTGTTTCGGGATGCAGTTCGAGCTGGTTAACCTACAAGATATACAAATAAAATATGGCCTAGTAATGCCGGCAATGGCGGAAATATACGAAATGTACGAAATGTCATAAAAATCGCAATCATCTGAAAACATCAGGGTTTCGGGTTTTCAGAAATTTTATTTTAATCTATACTATTCGGAGTATAAAAATTTTTACTCTTCAGCAATCACCTATGAATAGGGATTATTCGCGCTTTGATTCCCTCACCAGCATCCTAGCAGGAACAGTAACGGTAGCAGGAATAGTTGTTTTTGCAGCAGCACCCGTTGTCGCAAAAACTCCCCAAGAAATTGCCAAATTAGCGATTTCTGCCACCGTTCAAATTAATGGAACAACTGGTCTAGGTACAGGATTTATTATTGCTAAACAAGGTACAACCTACACTGTCCTGACAGCTAACCATGTTGTAGATGATACCAAAGCTACCTATACGATTCGCAGTCATAGGGGAAAAGACTATCCAGTAACCCGTAGTGTATTATTACAGAAAGGCCAGAATGCTCCCGATTTAGCAGTCGTAACATTTAACAGTACGGAATCTTATCCTGTTGTAACTTTAGGCGATTCCGAACAAGCGACAGTTGGAACCGAAATTTTTGTGTTTGGTTATCCAGGTATTCCAGATAGCAGAAACTACCAAAAAGAGCGCAATTTTGAGTTTGTACCGGGCTTTGTTACCAGCCGGATTTCAAGTCATCCCCAAGGGTATAATTTGCGCTACAATACTGTTACGAAAGGGGGGATGAGTGGCGGGCCTGTATTTGATGTTGAAGGGCGTGTTGTTGGGATTCACGGAGAAGCCGATCGCGATTACGATCGTGTCACAGACGGAAAAGTTATGACAGGTTTAGCCATTACTAAAACCGGGTTTAATTCTGCGATTCCTATTAACACTTTTATAGCTAAATTATCGGAGGCGGGCTTAAATCGATCGGCACTTTTAATTAATACCTCTCCAACAGCTACTGCACCTCTCAAACTGAACAATCCGCAAGATGCTAAAACTTATTACGTTCGCGGTTTAACTCGGTTTGATAAGGGAGATTTGTCAGGGGCTGTTGCCGATTTTAACCAAGCAATTCAAACTCAATCTGATTACGCGGAAGCTTATTTCTATCGAGCCCTCGCTTATTCCGATTTGAGACAAATGCCCAAGAGTATCGCTGATTATAGCAAGGCGATCGCCCTAAATGCCGGTTATGTTGAGGCTTACTACAATCGGGGGCTGGTTTTGTCGGCATTGGGAGATAAACCGGGGGCGATCGCAGATTATACTCAAGTCATCCGCTTGGATAGAAACTTTGCAGCGGCTTACAACAACCGAGGATTAGCACTTTCGGACTTGGGCGATCAAAAAGGAGCGATCGACGATTTCAATCAAGCGCTGCAAATTAATCCCGGTCGCGCCAACACTTATTTTAACAGAGGATTAGCGCTGTTTCGCATCAATAACGATCGCTCTGCATTAGCTGATTACACTCAAGCAATTCAACTCAATCCTAATTATGCAAAGGCTTTTGCTAACCGAGGAATTACGCTGGTGAGAATGGGAGATAGACAAGGGGCGATCGCAGATTTGCAACAAGCGGCTCGTTTATTTAGGGCTCAAGGAATGAATGCAGATGCTCAAAAAGCATTAGATTTGATTGGTCAACTGCAAAGGTAATAAAGTTTATGATATAGCAATCCTGAATCATTTGTAAAAATATGTAGGGGTAGTGCTACCCCTACTCCCCGTGCCTACCCCAGTCAAGGCGGGGCAACCACGGGGGGTTTGCCCCTACAAGAATTACACGAATCATTTAGGATTGCTATATATATGATATAATAGAAAATATGACCATTCTAAAAACCATGTATCAAGCAACATTAACTGATGTTTCCTTAGATCCAATATTAGAGCGCTTAACGCAACTTGCCCAACTAGAACCTGACTGGGATTCTTATGGTGCATTAGCAGTTTCGCCCGTTGCTTTTGTAAAAGCCTGTCAGTTGCTCATTCATGTCAAATACTCTCTGGCGCCTTTAGTTGGCGATCGAATTTTACCCTATGATGCAGCACCAATTGCTAATGGTAGCCTACAACTGGAATGGCGGAGTCCACAGGGCAATCTAGAAGTGGAAATTAAATCTGATATGAGTTTCAGCTATCTACTAATTAAGGGAGAGGGAAGCGAGAGAAAATTTGAGGAGAAAAACGATCTATCATTATCTGAAGTCCTGAATGTATTGTCTCAGCTATTAATTCAATAAGTCAGGATGAGATAGTGCTAGAAGAAATTGCAGATAACGATATCCTTTATCGTCGGATTCCGAATGTACATCTTTATGAGGATGGTACTGTAAAATCAGTGGCTTTCCAGGTTAGAGGAAAACCTGATAACAGCATTTCAGTTGAGTTGGCGAGGCTAACAACTCCCCAGGAAATTTTAGCTCGTGCGAGAAATCCTGACACTACTAAAGTGGGTGTTTTGGTAGCAGGATCTGCCCGTTCTTTAGGCTTCCTTATCCGGCATGACCCTTTGCAGGATAATCCCGCTCATTGTCTTATTGAGGGGGAAAACAACAAAGTCAAGTGTAAACTTTTGGCTGAGGCTACAACTATTTTAACTTTGCCTGAGTAAAGGCGATCGCGCTTTTTGACAAATTGGAATGTAAGGGCGATCGCTACTGTTAGTATAATACCAAATCCGGGTTAAATACCCCCTTGATTCTTCAGTCTCAAGCGAGAGGGACTTCGTTTGACAAGAAGCGGTTTCAACCGCCGAATTTGATTTTCCCCTAAAACCTCACCGTCACCAAAATCACCCGCCGAGGCTGATCTTCCGCTTCAATAATATACTCAACACGCCCAAAACCTTTCGGCCCCGGTTCAACTAAATCGTAGCGAGATGTCACCGTACCTGCGGCTGTATCGTATTGAGCAAAAACAGCACCGGGATTCCTCCCAGCAGACGCATCCGCATCTCCTCCCCAAGATCCCCAATCATCCAATCGCGATCGCGTTGGCAAGATAGAAGCCGCGATTTCTGGAGGCGTTAATCTTTGATCTGCTAAGACTTGTTGAGCGTTATGAATAGCGCACATTGTCGGCCCGGAAATTTTGGCATCGCTATATTGATCTTCCCATTTTTGTACAAACCCAAAACCAACATTCGGGCCGACTTTATCCTGTCTTTGCCGCCCCCACAGCCGACTGGTATCTGATGCAAAATTAGAACCGCTGCCCGTTACCGCTAATTCGGTTCTTTTGCTAGTAAAATTGCGGTTAACAAATTCTTTGTCTGCGGTGCGAATGGCGTTAGCGGCTGCTGGTTCTATTTTACTGCTAACATTAGTATTGCCTTGTACGATTGGTGAGAGAACGCCGGGGATGGGCTGTGCTCCGCAATATTTTTGAATACCGTTGAAAACGCGATCTGCGGATAAGGCACTAATCGGAAATTCTAGGGAATAAGCTTCGGCAGGTTTGGGGAAAAAGATGCCGGATGTTGCGGAAGCAGCAAAAGAAGCTCCACCCCAGATTACGATCCGGTTAAATTGACGGCGGCTAATACTCATAATTTATCTACTCCCTGGAGAGCCTGCCCCTGGTATAATAGCGAGCCAGAAGAAGTAGTACCATTTATTGCTACAATTTGTTGCCCTAGAGCAATAGATATCAACAGCCACACTTTTTCCGTTACTAACATCGACCAGCATTGTATTGACCCTTCCATCTTTTCCTACTTGGGAAGCTACTTGATTTCCATCTACATAAACATCTATTTTCGCAGGGGGTAGACCATCCCCATCCGCAACTCCATACTCTATTCGGAGAGAGGCGGGACCACCAGGAAGTTGACAAGTCCAACCAGCACCGTTACTCGCCCATATCAACAAACGACTGGTGTATATTTCTCTACCTATGGAAACATCCCGAGCTTGTTCTTGATAATTGGGAAACCCTCTATGAACACAGTTGAGTTCGAGCAAAAAGATCGGGCGCTGGGCCTGAGCCACTTGTGCGCCAACTGTCGCTAAACTAAAAGACAACACCCCAGCCGACAACAAACCGCTGAGCCACCGCACTCGCTTCATATAAATATCCTGCTAATACCTTAATCAATTAATATAAAGGATGAGCTGTGTAGGAAAAGTCCTGACTTTAGATAGATGACAAAATCCAAAATGTCACAAGTGTACGAAATGTCAGGTATAATGAATCGCGTAAACTCCAGCTTCTCCCTAATCTATGGATATTGCCGAAGTTTTGACACTGGCAGATGAGCTAATTTTTGCTAAGACGGGGAAGCATTTAGATTACGTGCAAGAAGCTATTCTGCGGGGAACTTTACAAGACACAACTTACACGCAAATTGCTCAAGAAGTTTACTCAAGTCCAAGTCATGTCAGAAATGTCGGATCACAACTTTGGAAACTACTTTCTAAGGCATTGAAAAAAAATATTACTAAAAACAATTTTAGGACTGTATTAGAAAAGGCAAGTTTTTATAATTATCAATTGGCTATTGTTGAAAATGTAACAGGGGAGAATATAACTGTTAATCATAACGTTAACATTTGTCAGGAAAAAGCCCGATCGCCCAAAACTCCCCAAAACCCCCAACCAACAGCAAAACAGCCCCGCATCGACTTAGGCGACGCACCAGAAATCTCGACATTTTTTGATCGCACATCCGAACTTTCCACCCTCAAACAATGGATTTTGGAAAACCGCACCCGTCTCATCAGCATCTTAGGATTAAGCGGAAGTGGCAAAAGTGCGATCGCCCTCCAACTAATCCAACACATTCAATATGAATTTGACTGTATAATCTGGCGAAGCCTCCGCGACGCGCCACCCCTCCAAACACTCCAAACCGACTTAATTCAATTCTGTAGGGGCGGTGCCCCCGTGCCCGCCCCCGAAGAAAGGGCGATCGCCGCCCCCGAAGAAAGGGCAACCACGGGGGGATTGCCCCTACAATATTTGCGATCGCACCGCTGTCTGATCGTCCTCGATGACGTACAAACAATTTTCAGCAGCCAACAACTAGCAGGAAACTACAAACCAGGCTATGAAAATTATGGCACTTTCTTCAAACAAATAGCCGAATCATGTCACAACAGTTGCATAGTTTTGATTAGTTGGGAAAAACCCAGAGAAATTGCAGCATTAGAAAGCCACCCGAAAAATTGTCAAACCTTGCAACTCAATGGTTTAGGCGAATCCGCGCGAGAAATATTCACAGAAAAAGGTTTACTTGAATCGGAAAACTGGTCAAAATTGATAGACATTTACCGAGGAAATCCCTTGTGGTTAAATACCGTAGCTGCTGCTATTCAAGACTTATTTAGTGGCAAAATTTCTGAATTTTTATCCTATGATAGCCTAGTTTTAGGAGACTTAGAATATTTATTGCACCAACATTTTCAGCGTTTGTCAGACTCCGAAAAACAAGTAATGTCCTGGTTGGCAAATCAAATCAAAGCAGTCGAAATCTCCAAAAAGCCAGCCCTTCTGGAATTATCCCCTTCAGAATTCCTCAAAGCCGTCGAATCCTTGAGACGGAGGTTATTAATCGAAAAAGTCCAAAAGGGCGATCGCACCCTCTTCCAACTCCAACCCGCGATCGCAGAATACATAAAAACCAACATGATCTTATAGCAGTTTTAAGAACAGGCAAGATGCCTGTTCCACAATAGATGAATTTTAGGGCAGCAGTTTTAGGAACAGGCAAGATGCCTGTTCCACAATAGATGAATTTTGTGGCAGCAGTTTTAGGAACAGGCATCTTGCCTGTTCCACAACACATTAATTTGCTTGTGGGGAGTAGGGGTTGGGCTTCTAGCCCGCCCTGAAAGGATTATTCAAAAATTAGCAAAACATTAATCCAAACAGCCCCATTTAGCCTAAAATTAAAAAGACTGACTAGCCAACAATGCCCTATGTTTGAAGCCCTTGCCGATCGACTCGAATCCACCTGGAAAAAACTGCGCGGACAAAATAAAATCTCCGAGTCCAACATCCAAGACGCGCTCAAAGAAGTTCGCCGCGCCCTCCTGGAAGCCGATGTCAACCTCCAAGTCGTCAAAAACTTCATCTCAGAGGTAGCGGCAAAAGCACAAGGCGCAGAAGTCGTTTCAGGCGTCCGTCCCGACCAACAATTCATCAAAATCGTCCACGACGAACTCGTGCGCGTCATGGGGGAAACCAACGTACCCCTCGCCACCGCAGACTCCGGGCCCACAGTGATCCTGATGGCAGGTTTGCAAGGAACCGGGAAAACCACAGCTACCGCCAAACTAGCGCTGCACCTCCGCAAACAAAATCGTACCGCACTGCTAGTCGCAACCGACATTTATCGACCAGCCGCGATCGACCAATTGCTAACCCTCGGCAAACAAATCGACGTACCCGTATTTGAATTAGGCAAAGACATTGACCCCGTAGAAATTGCCCGCCAAGGCATCGAACACGGCAAACAAATCGGCATCGATACCATCATCGTCGATACAGCAGGCCGCCTGCAAATCGACCAAGACATGATGGCAGAATTAGGTCGCATCAAACAAACAGTACAACCCCACGAAACGCTGTTAGTTGTTGATGCCATGACCGGCCAAGAAGCAGCAAATTTAACCCGCACCTTTCACGAACAAATCGGCATTACCGGCGCAATCTTAACCAAATTAGACGGC
Source organism: Microcoleus sp. D2_18a_B4 (assembly GCF_036702475.1). Classification (NCBI taxonomy): domain Bacteria; kingdom Bacillati; phylum Cyanobacteriota; class Cyanophyceae; order Oscillatoriales; family Microcoleaceae; genus Microcoleus; species Microcoleus sp. D2_18a_B4. The sequence goes on along the minus strand of NZ_JAUBTL010000020.1, from coordinate 79,535 downwards.
GACAGCCGCGGCGGTGCAGCCTTATCCGTGCGGCAAATATCCGGCGCGCCGATTAAATTTGTCGGCGTCGGCGAAAAAGTGGAAGCCTTGCAACCATTTTATCCCGATCGCATGGCATCCAGAATACTCGGCATGGGCGATGTCTTGACGCTAGTAGAAAAAGCGCAAGAAGAATTCGACATCGCCGATGCCGAGAAAATGCAAGAGAAAATGCTCACGGCAAAGTTTGACTTTACCGACTTTCTCAAACAAACCAGACTGTTAAAAAATATGGGTTCCCTCGGCGGCATCATGAAAATGATTCCGGGGATGAACAAACTTTCAGACGAACAAATGCGGCAGGGAGAAGTGCAGCTAAAACGCACCGAAGCCATGATTAATTCGATGACAGTTGAAGAACGCCGCAACCCCGAACTTTTAGCAAGTTCTCCATCCCGCCGCCGCCGCATCGGCAAAGGCGCAGGCTACGCAGAAAACGACGTAACTAAGCTGGTGAGCGATTTCCAGAAAATGCGTACAATGATGCAGCAAATGAGTCAAGGCAACTTTACAGGAATGGGAGGATTGCCGGGAATGCCGGGAATGCCCGGAATGGGTGGCCCCGGAATGCAGCCCGGTTCCCGTGGCTATATGGGTGCCCAGCAGAAGAAGAAAAAGAAAAAAGATAAGCCTAAAAAAGGTTTCGGACAGTTGTAGAAAATATCAAAAATATTGCACGATTGTCAAAATTTTGTAGGGGCGGGTTCACCGATCATAATTGCCTAAAACACACAATCTCGTAAACCCGCCCCACCCCGTGCGAAAGTCCTTTAACTTTTTTTTGTTGCCGAGTTCAAGCTAAAAAAAACCGGAATTAAATATGGTACAAACAATTACTCAACATTGAGTTAGCATGATGATGAGAGTAGGCTCTTGGCCCTGTCCCACAAGAGTTTCATAAAATTTGTCGCGGCAAACTAGATGTCAGGCAAGCTTGCTAGCCCTACTTTTAAGCCTAATAATTCGGTTGCCTTTTCGCTGTCTACAGGCTTAGAAAATAAATATCCTTGCCCCAACTCACACCCCAACTCTCGCAGTTTCTGTAGCTGTGTTGGCGTTTCTATGCCTTCTGCCACGATATCCATACCTCGGCTGCGAGCCAGCGTTACAATTGTCTGGATAATTTCTACGCCACTGTTGTCTAACCCAATGCGGCTCACAAAAGAGCGGTCAATCTTTAAGGTATCAATGGGAAACTCGTGTAAGCGGCTTAAAGAAGAGTAGCCCGTGCCAAAGTCGTCGATACACAACATAAGGCCTAGAGCTTTTAGCTGCTTCAACATCTTTTCTTCTCTGGATACAGTTTCCAAAATGCAGCTTTCAGTAATCTCTAGTTTTAGACAGTAACTTGGAAAGCCAGTCTGCTGCAAAATCTCCTCAATTCGATTCAGTAGGTTTGCTTGCTTTAGCTGCACGGGGGAAAGATTGACATTAATCGCCAAGGGAGGTGTGTGGGGAAACTGTTGCTGCCAAATACTGATCTGGTGACAAGCTTCCTGCAAAACAAACCACCCCAGTTCATTGATCAAACCAGTTTCTTCAGCCACAGGGATAAACTCAGCAGGCGGGTAGATTCTGCCAGATGGGTGATGCCAGCGCACCAAAGCTTCAAAGCCACTCAGTTGCCCCGTAGAAAGCGAGACAATTGGCTGGTAGTGAACGCAAAATTCTTGTAGCGCGATCGCCCTTCTCAAGTCGTTCTCCAACTGCAAGCGCGTCATCGCAATAGTTTGCATAGCTGGATCGAAAACTTCGTAACGCCCTCTACCTTGAGCTTTAGCATAATACATTGCGATATCCGCATCTCTGAGCACGTCTTCTGGGCGAGCGTAACCCATTGTGCTAACGATAATTCCAATGCTGATATCGGTAAATACTTCATAATCATTCAAATTAAACGGCTGCCTTAATTGGTTTTGGATGCGTTCAGCCGCCCTGGTTGGTTCATCAATATCTTTAATATCTTCCAGCAATATCACAAATTCATCTCCTCCAAACCGCGCAACTGCATCTGTGTGGCGTAAACAAACTTGCAGTTGACGAGCAACGCTTTTTAGTAATTGATCCCCAACCAAATGTCCGAGGCTATCATTCACTACTTTAAAGCGATCTAGGTCAATAAATAGCACCGCATATACATAATCTTCACGTCTGTACGACAAGTCGATCGCCTGTTGCAGCCGATTCATAAACCAAGCGCGGTTAGGCAACTCCGTTAGCGCGTCGTGAAAAGCATAATGTCCTAATTTTTCTTCTCTTTCCAACAACTGAACTTGAGCCTGTTGAAGCTCGTTGCAGGCTTGTCTAAGTTCAGCCGTTTGAGAAGCCACCCGTTCCTCTAACTCAGAAGTGAGTTTCTGCAAGGCCGCTTCCGCCTCTTTTCGCGCTTCAATTTCCTCTTTGAGAAGCACATTTTGCTCTTCCAGCGTCTTGGTCAAATTTCGCAGTCTCAGGTGTAGTTGCACGCGGGCTAGGACTTCCTCTTGCTGAAAGGGTTTGGTGATATAATCTACTGCTCCCATTGACAGACCTTTAACCTTATCGACGCGATCCGTAAGAGCTGTCATAAAAATCACAGGGATATCTTTCGTTGCCACCGATGCTTTTAAGCGGTAGCAGGTTTCAAAGCCATCCATCCCCGGCATCATCACATCTAACAATATGATATTTGGCGAAACTTCTTGTAACTTCTCAATAGCACTTTCCCCATCCTTAGCTACTAAAACCTTGAAGCCTGACTCCTTCAAAAAATCGAACAGAAGTTTTAGGTTATTCGGGTTATCGTCAACAATTAAAATTACATTGTCTTTTTGGTTGAGCATTTTATTCCCCCAAATGTTTTTTTACAAAAGCTAGTAGTTCTTTTTCTTCAAAATTTTTGGCAAATTGCAAGATTTTATTAGCAAAGGGTAGATAGTTACCGTCTATCTGCTTGAGTCTATTGGCTTCCTGCTCAACCACTTCAATATCGCCGATCCGAGCTGCATTAAACAGCGCTACCAGCTCTGCTGATGGCGGTATCACAAGCTCACCACTCTGAACCTTTAATAAATCAGTGAAACCTTCCTGCTGTGCGATCGCCAAATCCGCAGGTTGGTCGTAAATCCATTCTATTTGTAAGTAATTTTTTAATACTTCTAGCAATTCTTCTACTTGGATAGGCTTTGACAGGAACTCGTTACAACCTGCTTCTTGGCTATTTTGGCGATCGAATTCAAACACGCTGGCGCTGGATGCTATCAATATTACATCCTTAAAGTCTGATGACTTTCGGAAGCGCCGCGACATTTCAAATCCATCCATTACTGGCATCACTAAGTCTGTGATAATCATATCTGGTTGAAAATCACTGGCTTTATTTAAACCCTCTTGTCCATTACAAGCTTCCATGATTTTAAAACCTAGTGGTTCTAAAAAGCTTCTAATAAAACCTCTATTTTCTAATCGATCGTCTACTAACAAAATTTTATTTTTATTCCCTTTAAAACCTGTTAAATTAATTGAAGTCTTTGGCGAAGGTTGAGTAATAAATTCAGATGAGGGATTCAACTCTAAATCAAAAGAAAAAATGCTGCCTTGACCGAGTATACTTTCGACTTTTATTTCGCCTCCCATCAGTTGAACAATTTTCTGTGCGATCGCTAATCCCAACCCAGTGCCTTCTGCCTTCTGCTGGCTATTTCCGACTTGTTCAAACGGTAAAAATATTTTTTCTAACTGTTCTGGTGCCATTCCAATCCCCGTATCTTGGATATGGAAACGAATTTTAGTAAGTTGTGATTGGTCAGAGTCTTCCCCCGTACCTATTACGCCTACCTTAAAAATAACACCTCCTTTTTCTGTAAATTTAATAGCATTTCCCAAAAGGTTAATCAAAACTTGGCGCAGTCGTTTTTCATCAGCATTTACAGCGTTAGGAAGTTGATTTAATACTTGATAACTAAATGTAATTTCTTTTTGTTCAGCTCGGATGCGACACATTTCCACAACCCCGATCAAAAAGGAAGAAAAATTAAAACTTGAGCTGTCAAGTTCCATTTTACTGGCTTCAATTTTAGAAAGGTCTAAAATATCGTTAATCAGCGTGAGTAAGTGCGAACCACACTGGTGAATAATGTGGATAGCATCTTTTTGTTTAGGAGTGGTAGTTTTATCGCGCTCCATAATTTGAGAGTATCCTAGAATTCCGTTCAGGGGTGTGCGAAGTTCATGGCTCATGTTGGCGAGGAATTCGCTCTTGGCATGGTTAGCAGTATCAGCGGCAATTTTTGCCTCTTTTAGCTCACTTGTTCGTTCTTCTACTCGAGTTTCTAGCTCTGAGTTGGTCTTTTCTAAAGCAGCAAAAGACTCGCGCAATTGCTGGGCCATTTGGTTAAAAGATTGAGCGAGAACTCCCAGTTCATTTATCCCATTTACGTCTACTTTTTGGTTTAATTGACCGCTAGCGATCGCTCTACTCGCTTTACTCAAAAGAAAAATAGGATGGGTAATCCAGCGGGAGGCGAGGATTCCTAACAACGTCGCTAGCACTAACGCTAAAATGCAGAGTAGGATAGTGCTACGGGTATTGGCATTGATTTCCTCCATAAAGTCGGCTTCTGGAACGACTACAACAATCAGCCAATCAAGACCTCTACCATCTTGGAAGGGGGATACTTGCACGAATTCCCGCTGACCATCTAGCATGAAGTCTAGTTGCTGGTTGCTGTCAATTTCGGTAAAGTTACCAAAGCGTTCTATTAAATGTTGCGCTGTACCCTCGATCAAAGGTACGCTGCTCTCAATCGCTTTTAATCGTTGCGTTTTTTGGCGATTGTTGCTCTTGATAAATGGCTTCTCGGCGGTGGAAGAAGCCACTAGCAAGCCAGATCGCTCGATGATGAAAGTCTTTCCCGATCTACCAATTTTTAAACTTTGGAGAAAGTCGCTGATTTTTGAGAGAAATAGATCGGTACTTACAACTCCTCTAAAAATGCCATTTTTATCGTAAACAGGTTGGCTAGCGGAGATTCCTAGGCTAGGTTGAATATAATATTGATAAATTTTATTCCATTGGGGTTTGCCTGCAACTTTTGCAGCTTGATACCAGGGTCGAATGCGGGGATCGTAGTCTGGGTGCGTTTCCTTAAACTGAGTCGGGTTGCCCTCTCTATCTACCTTGACGATCGTATTGAGAAAATTAGTAGAGCGATCGGTTATTTCAATAACCACACTGCCATCATCCTTATATCCAGCACCCGCGTATTCTTTTTTTTCCCCTCCAAAACTGATGTAACTAACAGTGGAAAATTGCTTGAGCTGCCAGTAGAAGTAGCTTCTCATAGAACTCATATTGTCTGGATTCCATAATCCAAAGCGGCGAATGGCATCGACGCTGATGGCATTGACCAAATGGGGCGTTTCCAAGTAAGTGTTTAGTTGTTGATTGATGCGGGCGACTACCTCCGTTCGTAATTGGGTAGTAACGTTGTTGACGGCAGTTTTGCCGTTGCGTAGCGAGAGCCAACCTGTCAGTCCCACAGCGGCGAAGATTTGCAGGACGAATGGTACGACTAAGACGAGGCGCAGCGGGATTTTTTGAGGCCTTTTTGCAACTTCGTCCTCACTTGCGATTAGTGTCATGGCGGAGTCATTTTAGTATTTGGATTATTTCAATAACAACAGTCGCTCACCCTTGGTCATTTAAAGCGATCTCTATGGAAATTCTTGATTCCCTCTATATTGAGGACACCTCCATTTACTTGTAGGTCTTGACCTTAATATGAAGTGATCTAAGCATACAATTATATTCAGGGCTTACGCACTATACGGTCTGAAACCCAGAGCCATCCTGACCCCCAGAGCCACCCTTAATAAGGGGGGAACCACTCCCGGGGGACACCGCTTCAAAAAAGGGGGAACCGCTGCCGGGAGCCAATTGAAAGCCCCTTGGTCAATGCGTTTGGGGGATTTATGCGTAAGTCCTAATACTGTAGAGTGCATAGTGCCTAAATCAACCCTAAACTCAACATTGCCATTAGTTCAGGTTGAATCAGATGCGAAGCTGAAAAAGATTTGGCTGCACGGGCTCGCCGGAAACGCAGCGGGCTGAGCGAGATAGCGTTGAAATCCGCTGTTTGGCAGTTTCGTTTTTTCTTCCAGGCACACGTCTAATATCATTTCCGGTTACACTCATACATGATGTTGACGGTTGACGGTTGACTGTTGACTGTTGACTGTTGACGCCGTGAACAGTGAACAGTCAACAGTGAACAGTGAACAGTGAACTCGGATTTACTATTCCGATGCTAACGGATTTGATATAATCTCCAACACCCCATCTAAAAACGACAGCCGCACCCCCGGACACGAGAGAAGCGGTTCAACAGCCTTAAACCCTCTCCAACTTAATCCGTCAATTAAGATAGGTTCATCAAGCCTTTCTAAAGTTGTTTCTAAAGTTGTTGTTATCCCAACCCCTGCTTACTCAATCTAATCTTAATTAGATTTGCGTTTATGGGCGCTCATCTGCGATCGCAATTATTGCTGTCCCAAAGTTCCCTTATACTCGTCCGGTACAAATTCCGTAACCACTTGGCCGCCGCCACCGTCGCCTTTGACAATCACAGTTTGATTTTTCAACTCTCCCGCCGCCCTCGGCCCTGTCAAATTAAACACCGGATTTAGCTGCCGATATACCACATTTCCTTCTGCATCAAAAGTCTGGTTAGTTAAATACCACGTTACGCGATCGGTATTTAATTGAGCTTGACGTTTTTCCCCAATTCCTACCACATTTCCCGTCAAATAAAAAACTTTTTTCTCTAAATCTCCCCGCCCCGTATCCCCAGTCATCGTCACCTTTTCTACGCGGTGAAAAACCTTCACAGGTCCAGGCGATACCACAGATTGCGCCGGAAAATTCCAACTCATCAAACTGCTTTCTATTTGCAGCGGCGGGTCTGATGGCATCAACTGAGCGTTTTTTGTCAGCGTCGCAATCTTGGTTTTTAAGTCTACATCTACTTGGTCGGCAAAACCGCTGTCTGTGACTATTTTATCTTTGTATCTGTCAATTTGAGTCGGTTTGGCGCTGTTTACCTTTTGTTGATCCACAAACCACACTAAGTGTTCGGTTCGCAATTGCAAAGCCGGATCTTTAACATTCGCCACCACAGAACCGAATAACTCCATCCTCTTAGCCCTACTGAAAACCCGCGCTTCCTTCGCTGAAGCCGTCACCTGTTTGTTCTCTCCCGTCAAATTATTGCGGACAACTAAAACATCTTCCTTCGGCCGCCACTCCAACTCATTTCCCCGCAATACCACTCCATTTTTCAGGTCTTTAGCGACTATGTTACCTTTGAGAAAAACCTGATTTCCTTCCTGAAATACCTGCCCGGTTTCTCCCTGAATATCGTAAATTTCTTTGCCGTCCTGAAACAATTTGCCCACTGGTTTCTGAACGTTAACTATCTTTTTGTCTTTGCTGTAAACGGCATTTTGCGAGTTTACTTTCCAGAACGTCTCGCCCTTTTCGTTTGCTTGTTCTAGGGTTACTTTGTTTAAAGTTAAAGTGCTGTTTGACTGTTGAGCAGTTTTGAGATCCTCAGCTAATTTGTTTTTTTGAGTCTCTTGCGGAACCGCACAAGCACCAATCCCCAAAATCAGTGCTGCTAAAAATAGCAGCATCAATTTTGGGGATTTGAAATTGGGAAGTGGGGATTTGAGATTAATCATTGGTTATTGGGAATTGGGAATTGGTAATTGGTAATTAATAATTGGCTCTTGAAAAACACTTAATCAAAAATTAAAAATGTGTCATGTTTGGTCTAAATTTTTAACTTTTAATTCTCAATGATTCAACCCATTAACCATCACCCATTACCCGTTACCCATTACCCATTACCACATCCCTATCTGTCGTCGTGTTCCTCCATCAAGCTCAGACCCGACAAAGGGCGGTAAGCATAATTAGGGCGCGATGTTTTTTGGATGTCGTCCTTAATCATTTCCAAATCGATATAGCGATCGGCTACATTAATCAAACTGTCGCTCGTCATCGATCGCAAACTCACCACCTCAACCCGCACACCGCGATAGCTCACAGCGTCTACAGCATAAGCCAAATCGCCGTCACCGCTCACCAGTACCGCCGTGTCGTAAGACCCCACTAAAGCCATCATATCCACAGCGATTTCTACATCCAAATTCGCCTTCTTAGAACCATCTGGCAACTGTACCAAATCCTTAGAAATCACGCGGTAGCCGTTGCGGCGCATCCACAGCAAAAACCCCTGCTGTTTCTCGTTAGTGCGATCGACACCCGTGTAGAAGAAAGAGCGCAGCAGCCGCGATCCCGCAGTTAAACGGCACAGCAGCTTAGTGTAATCAATCTCAATTCCTAACTGCAAAGCCGCGTAAAAAAGGTTAGAACCGTCAATAAAAATTGCCACTCTACCCCGATTTTCTAGAACCTGTTCCGGCGTAAAAAGGTCGTTGCTTTCTATTCTATTCAACATGATTGTTATGCCTCGATTTTTATGAAAGATTGGTAAGGAAATAACTGCTAATTCGTAGTCTGTCATAACACCCAGAGCGCTGGCTGCCAACTATGAAGGTACTGTTTACAGCAGCTCGATCCGCTTAAAAACAGGTTGGGGTTCCCCCAGAGTTTGGTTTGCAGGCAAAGCGCCCCAGGCAGCATGAGCTGCAAAATTCGCTAAAGTGTTAACTGTAACTCGATCGTTAAAGTCAATTGAAAAACCTAGCTGTTGATAGATAGCGTTGCTGATATTGGGAATAATCGGCGATAAAAGGTAAGATGCTAGTCTAACAGATTCCAGAACAGAATATAGCACCTGTTCGACACTTTCGAGCTGTCCCTGCTTGTACAAACTCCAAGGTGCTTGCACGTCAATAAACTTGTTCCCGGCTCGCACTAATGCAAGCACGGCTTCGCAAGCCTTGCTAAAAGCCAACTCTTCGTAAAAACCCGCTACTCGATCGCCCAAATCCAGGCTCATAGCCTTGAGAAGGTTGTCGCCCTCAATGTTTTCTCCCAACACATTTGGTACGCAGGCACCGCAATATTTGCGAGCCATGTTTAACGTGCGGTTAAGCAAATTTCCCAAATCATTTGCTAGCTCAGCATTCAATATATTGATAAACCGAGTTTCGTTAAAATCGCCGTCCTCTCCGAACTCAATTTCTTTGAGGAAATAGTAACGTACTGCATCAGCGCCGTATTTGTTGACCAATTCGACAGGGTTTAAAGTATTACCCTCCGTTTTCCCCATTTTTTTGCCGTCTTTGGTCAAAAACCCGTGTGCGAAGACGCGACCCGGCACCTGCAGATTCGCTGACATCAGCATTGCCGGCCAGTAAACTGCGTGGAAGCGAAGAATATCTTTGCCGATCAAATGCAAGTCAACCGGCCACCATTTAGATAAAGCATTCTCCAACATCGGGTCGCTGTCCGGATCTAGCAATGCCGTGACGTATCCCAGCAAAGCGTCAAACCAGACGTAGATGCTGTGACTGGGGTCAACTGGCATTGGCAGACCCCATTCGAGATTCACTCTAGAAATCGAAAAGTCTTGCAGTCCAGAGTTGACGAAACTGAGAACTTCGTTGCGTCGGCTTTCCGGCGCGATGAAGTCGGGACGTTCTGCGTACAAGGCCAGCAGTTGGTCTTGATACCGCGACAGACGGAAAAAGTAATTTTCCTCGTCGCGCCACTCCACTTCCTTGCTGGTGTGGACAGAACACCGATTTCCCGGCAACAATTCCCGTTCATCCTTGAATTCTTCACAGGAGACGCAGTACCAGCCTTGTTGCTGGTTCAAGTAGATGTCGCCGGAGTTCCAGACGCGCTGGAAAAATTCTTTGACAATGTACTCGTGGCGCCGCGAAGTTGTGCGGATGAAGCGATCGTACTGGATGTCGAGTTGCTCCCACAGCGCCTCAAACGCAGGAACTACTGAATCGCAGTGAGCTTGGGGCGATCGTCCCAAACTCTCGGCTGTCCGCTGAATTTTCTGCCCGTGTTCGTCCGTCCCCGTAACCAGCAAAACAGATTTGCCCCGCAGCCGCTCAAATCGGGCTAGGGCATCCGCAGCCATAGTCGTATAAGCGCTGCCAACGTGAGGTAAATCGTTTACATAATACAGAGGCGTTGTAATCGCAAAGGTATTCTTAGTTTTATCGGTCGATTTCATTGAATGCTAAAAGAAAATTCCCTAAATTTCGTTTCGATCTTAACTCAGCGGTTAAATTTTTTATGGAGTGGCAATCAAGCCAAATTCACTGCAAGTTATTTGCAATTGTCTAACCCGGGCTATTCCCAAAAGAAATATTGCTTTCATATCAACACTAATCTTTTTTAGTTGTTTTTGACCAACTCTCTAAAATGTCTTAATATTTTGACATTCTGCTGCCTTGGGAAGCGACGCTCCTGGGGTACGCGCCTCCTCTATTCATTGGTCGTAGCCGCATCCCTAGAGCGGGTTTAGCAGCCCACCCGGTTGGCAACAAAACTCGTCAGTTGGGCTGCTAAACCCGCCGTTCGACTAACGCTCCGCGATCACTTTCTGTGAATGCCCGATCGCTCACCATCGCCATCTCTTTCTCGCGATCGCTGGAAAGTCGATCGCCCGCCACTCCTGCCACTTTCCAAGCCGCTCATGGACGCAGAAACCGGGTTATTTAGGAAACTCTCTTGTCAAGCGCGATGCTTTACTTTCTTGGCCCAAGAAGAGTATAAAAGCCTAGGTTTTTTATCACAAAACCAGGTTTTTAAAGGTTGCGAGTACATCCACAGACAATAAAACCCCAAGCCAGTTAAGCTTGGAGCTATCAAATTAGGGTGCATCTAACAACGGATTATCCGATCGCCCTCGATCGCCATCAGGAAAACTCACTCGATTTCCGCCAATAGCTTCTGACAAATAATCCGCCGCAGCTTCCACCACCGCGATCGCATTTTCGTAAACCATCCGCGTCGGCCCCAAAACCCCAACACTACCCACCGGCACTGATCCCCGGCGGTAAGTCGAAGAAATCAGAGTACAGCCACGAATTGGTTCTAAAGAATTTTCCGAACCAATACGCACCGTTACCCGCTTGCCGGGGATGTCCAACTCAGGCGATTCAAAAATCAAAGGCCAAAGCAGTTCTTGCTCTTGTTCGAGCAGTTGCACCAGGGTTTGAACTTGCTGCAACTGCGAAAACTCAGGCAAGCGCAGCGCTTCTGCTAAACCGCCGATCAGAATCCGCGTGTAGGTTGGATTGGTTTGGCGGCTGCTCAAAGCAGTCAGCATGGTTTCCATCCACTCAGCGTACAGCTCAAAGTCCCGGTCTAACTCGCTCCAGTCTACAGCCGAGAGTTCCGAGAGCGATCGTCCCCGCAACTTGCTGTTCAAAAAATTCGACAAAATCTGCAATTGGCGATCGACAATTTCGGCATCAGGCCTGTTACCTTCTGCGTCTGAAGGCAACTGCACCAAAACCGACTGAGTTTCGTAGGCATCCGTCACCACGATCAGCATCACCTTTCCCTGCTCTAGCTGCACCAGTTGCAAGTGGCGCAAGCAAGCCATATTGGTTTGCGGTATGGTGATCATTGCTATGTAACCGCTGATAGTTGCCAGGATTTGAGCAGCGCCACGGAGTGCGGCGTCCATGCGACCATCCGACCAATTGAGCTGGTCTAGTACCTGTTCCACCTTGCGGGCCAGCGTATCAGACGGCTGAATCAACTGGTCTACATAAATCCGGTAGCCGGAGTCAGAGGGGACTCGTCCGGCAGAAGTGTGGGGCTGATAAAGCAGTCCAGCTTTTTCAAGAGTCCCCATCGCATTGCGAATTGTAGCTGGGCTGACGCTGAGGTTGAATTCGTCAGCCAAAGCTTTTGAGCCAACGGGTTCCGCTGTTGCTATGTAGTGGCGAACCGTTGCCCAAAGGATGTGTTGTTGCCGATCGGTGAGGTTAACGCGCACAGATATTTAAGCAGAATTAGAATTTAGAGTTGAAAGCCACTATTTAATCGAAACGTCTGTCCCAAGAGGGCGATCGGGCAGAGTTATCTATTTAAGATAACAGATTTAGGCGAAGGAAGTTCAGCAACAGATTGTGTACGGGATTTTACGGATTGTGTACGTGATTTTACGGAGCGATGTTGAGGGAATGAACAGGGAAAAATGTTTTAACTTTTAACTTGTAACTTTCTATTTGGGAAGCTTCGCTTCCCCGAACCGGATATCTGCCCAATGCCCCATTCCTTGGTTTCGCTTTACGCAATGCCCTTTAAGTGTGTTGTTTAAGAATATTTTGCAGGTAACTAGCCACTGCATCCGGCTGTTCCACCATTGCCAAATGGCCACAATCGGGAAGCTGAAGGACATTCTCGCCACAACCTTGGAACATCCAGTGAAAGCTAGCCAAATGCAGCACGTATTTTGGTTGCATAATTTTGTCTTTAGTACCGGCAATAAAATAAACAGGCTGCTTGAGTTGGGACACAATTTGTGGCAAGAGGTGAATCTGGGCTTCTGTGGTGGAGTCCAACAAAGCCCCCAAAGCTGCCTCTGGATGAGCTCCCACGAAATCTATTAAGCGCTGCCGTCCCCAGGATCTGCCGATCGAGCGGGCTACAGAATCGCGGGCAAACACGTAATCTGCTAACGGCAAGCGAGGCAGCCAGCCGGGACGCATTGTCACTAGCTGCTTGCCGACCGATCGAAACCGCTCGAATTCTTCCTTAAGATAGATGCCGCCCCCTGCATTGATGCAAACCACGCCTTTAACGCGATCGGAGAATTTGCTGGCTCCCCAAAGGGCGATCGTACCGCCGAGAGAGTGTCCCACCAGCCAAGCAGAAGATATATCGAGTTTTTCGAGTAAAATTTCCAAATCGCGAGCGTAAGCTACGGGAGTGTAGCAGGAATTTAGCGGTTCGGAATGCCCGCGATCAACCCCACCGTCCGATTGAGAATCGCCAAACCCCCGCAAATCGTAGGTAAGGCACTGATAGTTTGATGCCAAGCGATCGGTCAAAGGTTGCCAGTAGTGGCGGCTTAACAGCCAGCCGTGGACAAATACCAGAACCGGGGAAGTTGCAGTCGGAGCCGTCAAATCGTAAGCGTGCCGAACCCCTAGGATGTCGATTGTTGCCATACTTTTATCCTACCCGCTCCATAAGACCGATGTAAACCTATGTATAGCCTTTCTCAGAAAGAGGGAGTACGCCGAAACCCTGTGTTCTCAAGTTTTTTCAGTTGAATTGTTTACCTCATCTACCCAAGAATCGCTATAAGTAAGCCAAAAATACTCAACTTTATCGATTTACCGCATACTTCCTGCTGCAACACGCGGTTTTAAGTTGACGCTACAAGATTTTTGTCCACTGCACGGGCAATATTGGCATAGCTTGCCCTTTTATGCGATCGGTCTAGAATAAATATTCCTTCAAACCAGCTTTCTATATTTTTTGCAGTATTCAAATTTCTGTCTGCTGTATGAGCGCAATTGCGACATAAATCAACGCGATTTTTTAAGGGTCTTTTGCGGCAATAAATTTTCCAAACTTAGCCGATTTGAAAGTTGTCAACCCTCGGTATTCCAGTGTCAAATTAGATATTTTTTTGTAGGATAGTTACAAACAAATTAAATTCGTACCTCCTACCTTCAACTATTAAACCAACTAAATTGTTAGCATTCAACAATTATTTAATCTCTTAATTCTCTAGCTAGCGTTACCTATCCCTAGTTTTGGGCGAGGTGAGACGTAATTTTATGGAGCGCATTTTTGCGGATATTTGCGACTTTTGCGTGTAGTCCCGCGAGCTTATTTAAGTAAGTAGGCGCTGTAAAACTTAAAAAGCTTGACAACATCGTTTCGGCGTGTCCCATGTTTATGAAAACCGCTAAGCTGTTGCACATTTAAACTGTGAACTAAAATTTGATAAAGTTCGTGTGGGGTTAGCCAGAAATCCCGCACAAAAAATACGATTTAGATGCAGAACAGCTTATCTACACTCGCTTGTAGGAACAATGTTGCCGAGCTTTTTATCCTATCTCACTGGAAAACTTCTGCAAACTAATGTCTACTTATAGAAATCTAGTTATTTAGGGAGGATCGGCAGCTTGCCCTAAAATCGCTCGCCCAGCAATCTTTGTCGCACCCCCTCAGCGATTTTCTGCCCCAGATATTCGGGAATTAAACTTTCATTGGGGCCCAACAAATAGAGAATCAGGCGAGTTCGCCCCCGCCAAACCAGCAAATTAGCATTTACGACCAACAAATCCTCTTGCCAGATGGCATACATAACTTTGTAAAAAAGTCCAGGTTGATTATCTGCTTCAATCAGCAAAGCTGGCAAGTGGAAAACTGGATCGACGTAGAATTCAGTTGCCACATCTTCTAAACCCGCGTCTAAATTAAATTCCACCGCCAACATCTCTTCAACCTCAAAATGTCCCGCCAATGCCTCTCGAACCGCCCTACAGACGTTTTCTGCTGTTTTATCTGCCAGTACCTTGCCACCGCGAGATACGACCAATTTGATAAATACCAGCATCGGCGGGTAAATTTGACCGTACAGACTCAGACTGTGAATTGTCAGTCCGTAGGCCGCGAGCACTCCAAAAATATCGCTCAATAGAAAAGACTGGTTCCGGTAAGCAAAATGCAGGGCACTTTTGTTACCTTCGGCTCGGATTTCGATGACTGCTTGCCGAGTTTTGTAAAGCTGGTAAGCTAATTTGAGGTTTTGCAACTGGATTTCGCTGCTGACAAATTGCTCATAAAACTGCGGAAACGCTCGGTTAAAGCGCTTGAGAAGTTCTAGTGTGGATGGTTTTAAACCCGAAGCCATAATTGAGGAGAAGGTGCGGGAGATATACTGGTATTGACTCTTCCATGCCTTATGGCAATGGGATTTTCGATTCGACGATTCGACTTAAATTGTGCCCGTCTCCTCACTAAAAGCAAAACTCAAATCTGTCTGAGAACTTATCACGAGAATGTCACGTTGCGCCATTCCAGTGGTATTTTCCACCAAGGGTATAAGTTCCGGCGCGATCGGCGGCACTCAAAAGAAGCATTTCCCAATATGCCTCTGTCCTGGTTCGGCAACAAATTTTACCTTAAAAGCGGGTTGTGCGGGCACTGGCTAGCAGAACAGTTCTACCAAACTTGACAGAATCAAAAAAGCGCAGACTCAATGTTGGACGACAAATCCCTGTTTTCGGCGTAAGATGAGTGTACCGTAAACTGTTCCTCAAGAGGCTACCGGCAATTGATCCTACGCCGATCGGAGTGGGTTTATCTGTCTGGTTCTCTTTCTCGTCGTCCAACTTCTACTACCTTAACCGCGCCTGCATGGGTTTTTGGAAAAACTTATTTAGTAGTTCTGAGTCTGCCTCTGTACCCCAAACAGCGGATTTTGAGGAAGATGTGGCTGTTGGGTTAGGCGATCCGCTTTCCCCAACGTTTCGCAAGCCCGCCAGCGGAAACGCTCGCATCTTTTTCAGTTGCGATCGGGACATTGACCTCTACGAACTCGAAGAACTTTGTAATGCAGTGGGTTGGTCCCGCCGTCCCCTGCGTAAAGTCAAAAAAGCTATTCAGCACAGCTTCCTAGTCGTCTCTATGTGGGAGATGCGGGGCAGCCAGCGACGGCTGGTGGGTTTCGCCAGAGCGACTTCAGACCATGCTTTTAATGCCACGCTTTGGGATGTGGTAGTTCATCCTGACTACCAGGGCAAAGGCATGGGCAAGGCGCTGATGAAATACATCATTAAAAAACTCCGCAGTGAAGATATCAGCAACATTACCTTATTTGCTGACCCTCAAGTGGTGGATTTTTACCGCAATTTGGGCTTTATGTCCGATCCAGAGGGGATTAAAGGTATGTTTTGGTATCCAGATTAGCGAGCGAGGTGCATGTCGGCGTTGATTTGTTGAGGATATACAATAAGCTGTTCTACATTTAAATTGTCTGTTAAAAAACAATCAAGGTCTTGTGGGGTGGGCGTCCCGCCCGCCCTGAATATACAATTTAAATGCGCGACAGCTTACAATATTGACGCTGACAACACCGAATGCACCTGTACCCTGCGGTCAGTTACGCGTGGATGTATCTCGCCATCAGGGCCGTTATGAAGCTGTGCAAGTATTGTCAGTCGATTTGAGCAGAGCACGATAGGAGTCAGGGGCTGGTATAGGTTTTTGGGTGGGGTCAAACCGCACAACCTGAAAAAACTTCGCCTTAGCTGCATGGAGAGCTAAATATTTAAAAAAGCTTGACAAGCTAGCGGTTTTGTGCGTTAATTGTTAGAGGTTAGCTAACTATAACACCGGGATGTAGCGCAGCTTGGTAGCGCGCCTGCTTTGGGAGCAGGATGTCGCAGGTTCAAATCCTGTCATCCCGATCGCACAATGTTAAATAATAGATTGAAGCAGAACTGTCTCTGATGTTTACATTTCGTCAAAATGAAAACAAATTGAGGCAGTTTTTGCCGATCGTGTTAAGTCGCCAGTCTTTGCGTTAATGTGTTTCAGGATCGCTCCTGATGGAAAAAACATGAAATCATTAGTTCGTTTGGGCGCAATATTGGGAATTGTCGGCTGCACTCTGCTGGGCCCCTCCCCAATTGGCAAGATGTCTGCACTGGCACTGCCGGAGCCGCAAATTTTGGAAAAATTGCGCTCGGTGCCGGTATTTACGATTACAGACGCTCAGGGTGCGCCCCTGATCGCTTCTGTTCCCAAGCAGGGTCAGGGTCAAACTGGTAATGCTTCCGTGGCGGGAATTTTCATCAGCCAGAAAGACGCTCAAGCTTTTGTCGATCAACTGAAAACCAGAAATCCTCAGTTGGCGGCCACGGTGCGCGTGATGCCCGTGTCGCTGGGGGAAATTTATCAGCTCACTCAAGCAAATAAAGGCAAGCCGGAGGAAGTGCAATTTGCTTTCGTTCCGGCGCAGCAGCAGGTGCAGTCGGCTAAAACTGTACTTCAGCAGACTGGTCAACAAGTTAACGAGTTCAACGGTGTACCTCTATTTTTGGCAAGAGGCGGCGCCGAAAATGGTTATTTGACGATTCAGCGGGGTCAGCAAGAGGTGATTCCCTTGTTTTTTAACAAGGAGGATTTACAGGGAATGGTCGATCGTTTTAAGCAGCAGCAGCCGAACGTGACTGCCACAATTAAGATTGAGGTGGTGAACTTGGAGAGCGTTTTGGAAGCTTTGCGTACTGAGAACGACCCGTTTTTGACCCAAATGATGTTGATTCCCTCGCGGGAGTCGTTGGAATTTGTGCGATCACTCCAACCTGCCGGTGCGGGCCAAAATCCACAGGTTGCTCCAGCTCCAGCTCGGCCGGCTCCAGCCTCTCCGGCTCCAGCTCGGCCGGCTCCAGCTCCGGCTCCAGCTCGCTAATAGTTAGTCAGTTGACAGTTGACAGTTGACAGTTGACAGTTGACAGTTAACTGTTGACTGTTGACTGTTGACCACGAATTTCAAAGGTGGTATCCGCCACGTGATTTATCCGTGGAATCAATCCAAAATCGAAAATCGAAAATCCTCAAGCCCCCGCATTTATCCGTGGGGTCGCCTCTAAAATCGAAAATCGAAAATCGAAAATCGATTGACTGTTGTCATTAGTTACCAATTCCCGATGCCCGATGCCCGATGCCCAATTCCCAAAAAGTCTTATGTTTGTTTCTGGTTTAGAGCTTTGGGAATGGGCGAATCAAGCTAAAACCGAGGCGAGAGCCTCTGACATTCCCCTAGCAGAAATCGACTGGCTGCTGAAAGAGCTGGCTGGTTTGGATAGGTTGGCTCTGCGTTTGGAGTCGTTTAAAGATTTGCCAAAAATTGAATTAAAGTTGTCTTTATCTGAACTTGCTCAATTGTGGCAGCGGCGCTTGCAGGAACGGGTGCCGGTGCAGTATTTAACGGGAGTTGCACATTGGCGGCATTTTTCGCTCAAAGTAACGCCGGCGGTGCTAATTCCGCGTCCTGAAACGGAATTGCTGATCGATTTGGCTGTAGAAGCTGTTAAAAGCTATGGTGTCAATCCCAAATCGCATTGGGTGGATTTGGGGACGGGCAGCGGGGCGATCGCGATCGGCTTGGCTTCGGCGTTGACAAATGCTAGGGTTTATGCGGTAGATTGCAGTTCGGAAGCTTTGGCAGTTGCTCGACTGAATGCTGAGAATTTGGGCTTTGAATCGCGAATTAATTTTTATCAAGGTTTGTGGTGGGAACCGCTAGAATTTCTCAAAGGTCAAGTCAGCGGCATGGTGTCTAACCCCCCTTACATTCCCAGCAGCACGGTGCTGACTCTGGAACCGGAAGTTTTGAAGCACGAACCTCATCTGGCCTTAGACGGCGGTTTTGACGGGTTAGATTGCATCCGGCATTTGGTAGAAACGGCTCCCGATTATTTAGAATCCGGGGGAGTTTGGTTGGTTGAGATGATGGCGGGGCAAGAAACGGCGGTAGCTGATATGCTGCAAAGTCACGGGAGTTATGGCAAAGTTCAGATATTTTCGGATTTAGCAGGAATCGATCGGTTTGCCTTAGCCTACCGTCTGTAGGTTTCAAGAATATGTCGTACTTCTAAAATCTAAAATCTAAAATCTAAAATCTAAAATGGCATGACACAAGTTTCGATCGATGCCCTAGTTCAAGGGGCAATTTCTGGTAATCATATCGTCAGTTTTCCTACAGATACTGTACCCGCTTTGGCTGCGCGTCCCGATCGCTCGGAGTTGATTTTTGCAGCTAAACGCCGCAGTCAAGACAAACCGCTGATTTTGATGGCAGCATCGGCCAAGGCTTTATGGCCTTACGTGCAGGGGAGTCCAGCAGAGTTAAAGTTGTGGCAGCAAGTGGCCGAATCCTATTGGCCGGGGGCGTTAACTTTGGTACTGCCGGCTTCGCCAAAAGTCCCGGCGGCCATGAATTCGATCGACCCAACTACAATCGGACTACGAGTTCCTAACTTTCCCCTTGCGATCAAGATTCTAGAGCAGACAGGCCCTTTGGCTACTACCAGTGCTAATTTATCCGGCCAGCCGCCTCTGGAATCGGTGGCAGAAATTGAGGCTCAGTTTCCCGAAGTCTTGACATTAGTTCCTTCTGAATTAGCAACAGCGACAACAGCTTCGAGTTTGCCTTCGACTGTGGCTAAATGGACGGGCAGCGATTGGGAAATATTGCGACAAGGCACGATCGAGTTAGAATGCTAAAAGCTAAACTCCAAGGCAAAGCAATATGGCGCCGATCGGCTGGAGCAACTTTATATATTTAGGTATGGGACTGGGGCTGGGTTTGGGAAGCAGTTTGATTTGGCGCCTGCGGCAAAAAAGCTCGCAACAGCCCGAACCGGCGCCCAAAGTAGCCCCACCTCCTCAAGAAATTCACTTAGAGAAGTTTGATGCTCTTTCCGAGCAACTTAAGCAAACTCAATTGGCTTATCAGATGGCATCGGAGATGAGCCAATTTAAGGCGGGTTTTTTGGCTCGAACTTCTCACGAGTTGCGATCGCCCCTGAGCACTATGATTGGTACGCTGCAATTAATTCTCTCGGATTTGTGCGACGATCCTGCTGAGGAACGAGAGTTTGTCGAGCAAGCTCACGTCGCGGCACTCAAGCTGGTGAAATTAATAGATGAAATTATCTCTGTTGCTAAAACTGAACACGGCACTGAAAGGATGGATATTGAGCCGATTCAGTTAGCTAAGGTTTTTGACGAGGTTGATGATTTAACTTACTTGCAAGCTGCTAATCGCGGCATTCGTTTGGAGATATTGCCGCCAGATCCGGGGATTTATGTATTGGCAGATTTGCCGAGGTTTAGGCAAGTTTTAGTCAATTTGGTAGATACTGCTGTTGCTCAGATGGAGGAGGGGAGTATTTCTGTTTCAGCGCATTCTTCACCGGAATCTGGATACGTTCACATTTGGGTGGACGATCAGCGTTCAGTGAGTGCTTGGAGCGAGTCTTGGGATTTGCTGAAGCACGATTTGGAGTGTGATATTACTAAGAGCAGCGATAATTCTCAGGTGTCTTCGGGAATGAGGTTATTGATGAATCAGACTCTTTTAAGTTTGATGAGCGGAAAGTTGGAGGTTCTGGCCGTGCCTTCTGAGTCCGAAGAGTGCAATTTTAACCGGACTCAGTGTTCTATTCCTTTGGCAACTTTCTGATGAAGGAAGAAGGAAGAAGGAAGAAGGAAGAAGGGAGAGAACATTGTAGGGACAGGGCACTGCCGTGTCCTCCATTTAGATCGTTGCGATCCTAACGGATTTAATATAAAAAGCCTTTGAAAAAAAGGAAAAAGAAGCCTGCGGTCTAACTGTACTCAGTTGACCGTCAGGTTTGTTCACTATAACTATCCCTCGATTAATTGTAGGGAAACGGCACGGGTATGTCCTGATTGCCGGAATTGTAGGGAAACAGCACTGCTGTGTCCTGATTGTGGGTAATTTATAAGTAGTAAGGTGCGCCGAAGAGCACCCTACATATTATAGATTTTGGTGCCAATCTTGTGATTATTTAACAATTAGCAGTTAGCAATTCGCCGTTGCTAATTTCTAATTCGAGATTCTCTTCGAGAAGCTGATTTTCAAGTACCATTGTGGTGCTAGCGTTTTGCTGAAAACCGATGCGCTCGTAGAAGCTTTGTTTGTAAGTTGTCATCAGGTAAACTCGCTCTACTCGGCACATCCGAGGGTGACTCAAGACGGTTTGCACTAATTTGCGGCCGAGTCCTGCACCTTGGTAATCCGGGTGAATGGCGACATCCCAGATGGTAGCTCGATAGATGCCATCTGAGGTGGCTCTGGCAAAGCCGATCGCTCGTGAGCCGTCCCAAACAGTAACAACTGGTTCGCTGTTGGCGATCGCAATTTCCCAATCTTCTATCTTGCGTTCCCTCGCCCAAAAGGCGGCGGCTTTAAATAGTTCTTGGATCTGTACGATGTCGGCGCGATCGCGACCTATACAAAATTGAATGTGACTGGAATCCCTAGTCGTTGATTTCATGCTCAATCTGCCTTCAAGTTCTATCTAAAGTGTGTTACTTTTACTGTCTTAGCGGGTATAGTTGATTTTGCTTGGGAACAATCAATGATTTAATTCCCGATTTACAAAACTATTTTTATTGATACATATTCTCTAACTAATTTCGGTGATTATTAATACTTTTTGGGGTAAAATTGTAAAAAAGTCTTGCACTCAAAATTCCCAAATTACAACTCATACCATAGTGAGATTTTAGATTTTAGATAAGGAAGGACTGATTTTGTAGGGTTTGGAGTTTGTTTACAGAGAAACCGGGTTTTTTCATACCAATAGTTAGTTACAGCCCACCGAAACGGTAAAAACCTGGTTTGGAGGCGTCGTCGATCGGTAAGCGAGAGCTTTTAGGGTGCGAAAGGGCTGCTCAAAAATCATCTATCGAGAGAGGTATTGACTCCACGAAAACACCCGAAGATTGTGCTGTGGAGTCAATTCTTTAATCTCTAATCTCAAATCAAGTGAATCAGTTTTGCAGCCAGCGGGCGGCGTCTTTGGCGTGATAAGTCAAAATCAAATCACAACCAGCACGCTTGAATCCTGTCAAAGTTTCCATCACTACTCTTTCTTCGTCTATCCAACCGTTGAGGGCGGCGGCTTTCACCATCGCGTATTCCCCAGAAACGTTGTAAGCAGCAACTGGCAGGTTAGTTGCTTCCTTCACGCGCCAGATGATATCCATGTAAGCTAAAGCGGGTTTAACCATGAGCATATCTGCGCCTTCGGCAATGTCGAGAGCAATTTCTTTCAGAGCTTCGCGGCCGTTTCCTGGGTCCATTTGATAGGTGCGTCGATCGCCAAATTGCGGAGCAGACTCTGCTGCATCTCGGAATGGGCCATAATAAGCTGAGGCGTATTTTGCCGCGTAAGACATGATGGGAATATCTTCAAATCCAGCGGAGTCCAATCCTTCGCGAATTGCTCCGACAAAACCGTCCATCATTCCCGAAGGTGCGATAATATCTGCACCGGCTTTAGCTTGAGCAACGGCGGTTTTCTTCAGCAATTCTAGTGTGGGATCGTTCAAGACGCGGCCGCTTAAATCTCCGACTTCCAAATAGCCGCAGTGACCGTGACTGGTATATTCGCACAGACAAGTATCGACCATGACGATTAAATCTGGTACAGCTTTTTTAACTGCTTCCGTCGCTTGTTGAACGATGCCGCAGTCGTGCCAAGCACCTGTCGCGTCTGTATCTTTGTCTGCGGGAATGCCGAATAAAATAATAGCCGGAATGCCGAGGTCGTAGACTTCTTTTGCTTCTTCTACTATTTTGTCTACCGATAGCTGGTAGACTCCCGGCATCGATGTGACTTCTTTGGCAAAAGCTTCCCCCGGTACGGCAAATAGGGGGTAAATTAAATCGCTGGTTGTCAAGATATTTTCGCGTACCATCCGGCGGAGTTGGGCATGGTTGCGGAGGCGGCGGGGGCGGTGAGTTGGAAACATAATGTTTTTTTTACGGTAGATAAAGCCCTGTTTTTGAGGACTCGCGGCGCTTCTTTAAAAGTCTAGAGCTTATTGTTGGCCGATCGCCCTTTACATAAGTAAACTTCTGTAAAACCCGCGATGTCGATTAGACCTAGAAGTGAAAATCAAGTCTTGAACAGGCAAGATGCCTGTTCCACAATAATTATTCCAGAGGTCTATTGTTCTCCGCATCGGAATGCAAGTCCTTTCTAGCTTTTCTCGTTTGCAGACTCAGGCATAACTGTGGTGGGATCGGTTGGTACGGATATCTCGCTGGCTTCACACCTATAACCAGGCTGCCCAGAAGCGAGGATAGACTGTAAATTATAAATGTATCGAATAGTAACGGTCTTATGTACAAGCAACTAATTTCAAAGATGAAACCGCTTTTGAAATCACTATTTGCGATCGGTCTGGTACTGACGCTAGCCCTCGGTAACGCTGATGGAGCTCTGGCTGCTCGCAGCGGCGGACGCATCGGCGGCGGATCTTTTAGTGCTCCGGCGCGCAGTTACTCGTCTCCTAGTCGCACTTACGCGCCGTCGGGAGGAGGCTACTACCCCGGCGGCTATGGTGGCGGCTTTGGCGGTGGCTTCGGTTTCCCGTTCTTGCTGCCGTTTTTTGGCTTTGGGGGCGGGTTTGGCGGCCTGTTCTCGATTTTGATTTTTATTTCGATCGCTAATTTCCTCGTCCAAAGCTTCCGCCGCGCCGGGGGCGGAACTGACGAACTGGGCAACAGTGCCCCTACTACCACTGTATCTGTCGCCCGCTTGCAAGTTGGTTTGCTAGCAGAGGCCCGTGGTTTGCAAGCCGAACTCGACTCCCTAGCGCGAAAAGCGGATACCGATACAGCAGCCGGTCGCGCTCAAGTGCTGCAAGAATCTACTCTGGCGCTGCTGCGGCATCCTGAATACTGGGTTTACGCGGGTGCTGAATCTGTGCAAACTCGCTTGGAAGCAGCCGAAGCTAAGTTTAATCAACTTTCTTTGGCAGAACGCAGTAAATTTACTGAAGAAACGCTCTCGAATTATAACAATCAGCTCCGGCAAGCAGGGAGCAGCAATATCCTGCCAGGTTTGCAGGAAAATGGGGCGCTGGTGGCTTCTGATGTGAATTCAGATCCTGGGGAATTTATTGTGGTGACGGTGATTGTGGGTACTCAAGGCAAATTGCAATTGCCAGCAGTGAAAAACTCTGAAGATTTGCGCCAAGCTTTGCGTCAGATTGGGGGAGTATCGAGCGAGCAGTTGCTGGCGGTTGAGGTGCTGTGGACTCCTCAAGCCAACGGGGACACTCTGACTGCTGACGATATGTTGGCCGGCTATCCTGATTTGCGATCGATTTAGTGAGCAAGACTGGGCGCGGAGCATTGTCTACCGCGCCCCATCCCGCCGCCAAGCTGGGCGGGTGAACCCAATTGCTTTTGAGACGGGAATTTCGCGGGATGTTGGGGAGGTCGATCGAGTTAAAAAAGATTGTTTAACAAATGCTAGTATTGAGAGATCATGCTTGAGCATGATTCATCTGCTATTGGCAAAGCCGGCCCGATATGGGTTTTGCGAAGAAGTTAGGCAGGATAAAAAAAACTCTATTGAGCGAGGACTGCTTCGGAAGAAGTTGCGATCGCGCGCCATCTAAATTTTATATAAAGAAGAAGCGATCGAGAGCTAAAACTTATGGCCGACAGCAGCAGAAAAAAAGCACTTTTTATTTTGAGCCAGTTAAATAATGACGATATCAACTGGATCGTCCAAAAAGGCAAAAAGGAAGTTCTAGATCCGGGCGGGATTTTGATCCAGGAAGGGAGACAGATCGATGCGCTATACATTGTTTTGAATGGGAGTTTGAGCGTTTTGATCGAGGCTGAGCACACTAGAGAACTCGCTAAAATAGCCAGCGGAGAACTGGTGGGAGAAGTCTCTTTCATTGACGCTCGCCCTCCTTTGGCAACGGTAAAGGCGATCGAAGAAACTCACTTGCTGGCAATTCCCAGGCGACAGTTAGTAATCAAACTTGATCAAGATATGGGCTTTGCTTCGCGGTTTTATTATGGAATTTCGCTGTGTCTGGCAGACAGGATGCGCGGTACGATCAGACATATAGAATATGGGCGCAATATTGAATTAGATCAACCAGAATTTGAACGCGAGGATATCAATCCTAACGTCCTGGAAAATTTGGCGCTGGCTCAAGCTAAGTTTAATTGGCTGAGGGAAAATGTTAAAGCTTGAGTAATTTTAAGAAGTTTTTGCGCTGGGTGTGAAAACTGGCCGGTTGATAGGGTAATTGAGAGGTGTACGATGTAACTCACATCTTGCACGATTCTCAAGAACAGGCAAGATGCCTGTTCCACAAAGAATGAGTTTTATTGTGAGGAGTAGGGGTCGGGCAGGAGACCCAGCCCAAAAAAGGATTATTGATATTGGTGCAAGATGTACGCTGTAAAGTCTCAACTCAAAAAACAGATGTGGAAAACAAAATAGGGGCGGGTTTTACCGGAAATATCGATCGATAATTGCCGGAACTATAAAAACCCGCCCCTGTGCTTTGCAGTTGCAACCTCGCGCGCTGAAACGCAACTACCAACCACACAATCTAGATAATGCCCGGCCCTTTGCCGCGGGTATCTGCATCCATTGTCAGTTTTCCTTCTTCGCCTTTTTTATCTTTGATTTCTGCGAGAATTCGAGCGCGTTCTGCTGCTTCGGCTTCTTCTTTTGCTCTCAAATCGCCCGGTTCGTTGATGTACATTTCCGGTTCGACCGCGTAATTGTTAACCAGGCCTTCTCGGTCTACTGTATAACCATCTGTGGTGTGAATGCTTTCGTCATCGGTTTGGTCATCAGTTTTTGCACTTTTCTGCTTCGCTTCGGTGGTTGTGTGCATGAAGTTAGCGCCTTCGCGGTCTTGCCGCGCTGCTGTCTCCGCAGGAGTAATGCCCCTGTCGTAGTGGGGGGCTTCCATATTGGCTTCGATTTGTTCGTCGGCCGGTGTTGATTTGCTAACTTCTTCTTTGGGGGGTATTGGTTGGCGATTAGTCATGATTTATTCCTGAGTTATCTTTTCAAAAAGGTCTTTGGCTTATGTTTAAATATTAATCCCAAGCTAGCTCATTCACAAACTATCTTTGGTTATAGTTTGCGAAAAATTGCGGTTAGGGAAAATACCTTTATTGAGTCTTCCTCAAGAGTGAGAAAATTCTGTTTTTATTAAAATTTTCACTATTTGCGACTATTTGGCATCTATCTAAAGATTGGGAATTGGGCATTGGGCATCGGGCATCGGGCATCGGGCATTGGTAACTAATGACAACAGACAACAGTCAACAGTCAACAGTCAACAGACAACTGTCAACAGTCAACAGACAACTGTCAACAGTCAACTATCAACTGACTTTACGATTCTTTAAAGAAGCGGATGATTTCGCGGACGTGGTTGAGAAATTGTCCGTCATCGGTGAGTTGGGCGATCGCACTTTCTGCATCTCTTCTCAGTTTAGTGTGTTCTGCCTGATTTGTTACTTGCAAAGATTGTAGAGATGCGGATAAAGTAGTTAATTCTCTTCTGATAGCTTCCCGTTCCCGATTTTGGACAGCCACCCGCGAAGTCGGATTGTCTGAACTTAATTGATTGCTCAAATCTTTAACTGTAGATTCTAATACTGCAAAGCGGCTGCGGAGTTCGACAATATCTTCACGGGGGTACAAAAATTGGCGGCGGATAGTTGTCAGCCGTTGGGCTAAATACTGATAACCTCGGATAGCTGGACGCAGTACAGTTAACAGCAGTGCAGCAGCGGAACTGAGATAGCCAATAGCACTAATTCCGGCGGCGGCTAGGGCGTAAAGTGCGATCGCGCTAAACAGATGAAGTGCGATCGCCGCAAAGAGCGATCGGCTAACTAATACAGTAACGTATTTGACTTGTTCCTGATCGACAGCAATGTTTTTTTTAGTCGATTCTGCGGCTTGCGCTAAAACTTCTTTAGCTTCAAAGTGGATATTCCAGGGAACTGTAACAATCAGTAACAGCCATTCAAAAATAGCAATGGCAATTACCCAATCAATAAAACTGCCGGCGGAGACGTGCAGCCATTGCAGAATGGCAAAAACTAGCAGCAAAAATATGCCTGTGGCGGCACCAAAACCTGCGAAAGTGTAATACATAGCGATCGCCTTGGTAGAATGTTGTTTTGATTGTGGGTAGGTGGTTTAGGTCTGGAGTAATAAACTGTGACAGTTAAGTGAGCGTCCTATTAATCCCGGTTCATTAGTTATGAGTAAAAGTGCAGGCCAAGGGTTGCGATAAACCTGTTTTTTCCCACAAATACTTGCTCTACCTCAATCGTGCAAGGTAGTTGAGATTTGGGGTAGGTTGTTTAGGTATGGATTCATAAGGTGTGACAGTTAAGAAATCGTCCTATTGAACCCAGTTTATTAGTGATTAGTAATACTCCGGGAGACAATGGTTTCCAGACGCCTGGTTTGTTCCAGGAACATACACGGGCTTGAACCCATCCATAATAGTTAAATGAAACGGTTGGTTTGTTTGGGAGTGCGTAAGTCCTCAATAATTAGTCATTGGCGATTAAGTAGATGGGCACAAACCAACTTGAGAATGTAACAAAATGTAAACGAATCACAACCTCTGGGATTGCTTCATTTCACTCGCAATGTCATACTTATGTTTTTCGCAGTTCATCTAGTTAGTAATCAGGATGAAGTCAATCGATTTTAGATTTGAGATTTTAGATTGAAGCATTGACCCCACGGATAAATCCGGGGGCTTGTATCCTGGATGCTTTAGGTCACTTTCTCCCCAACTCATACCATTTGAGATTTGAGATTTGAGATGGGGAATGGCTGATTATGTATGGGTTTGCAGCTTGTCTACAGTTGCATTCATTTTTTGAACTCGTATCACTAACGGCGTTACGCGGTGCTAGAAAAGCAGGAATCTCAAAACGCTCCCCTCTATCCATTTTTATTTTCCAGAGCGGCTATTTCACCTGTAGCTGAGATAAACTGATTTGGAAGTAGAGCGCGCGTTTTGCAAGTTGCCTCTGTGTAACCGAGACACTGCTACTGCAACCTGCCATCAGCCACAGCAAAATAGATGCCAAAATTAACTCTACATTCTTCGATTTCTATTAACTGCGCGTCTACAATCTCAAATCAAAAGTCAGCAGCAAGGACAAACCTATGGCGAACTCAACTCTTGGCTTAGAAAATCAACTTTACGATTATCTGTTATCTATTTCTCTGCGGGAGCCAGATATTCTCGCTTCACTACGGGAAGAAACTGCTAAGCATCCTATGGGGATGATGCAGATTGCTCCCGAACAAGGTCAGTTTATGGAGCTCATGGTGCAGCTTATGGGAGCGACCAAAACCTTAGAAATTGGCGTTTTTACTGGTTATAGCTCGCTTTGCGTAGCTTTAGCGCTGCCTCCTAACGGTCAAATTATTGCCTGCGATGTCAGCGAGGAATATACTACGATCGCACGACGCTATTGGGAAGCTGCGGGCGTGGCTAATAAGATTTCGTTGCAGTTGGGCCCAGCAATAAATACTCTCGACAAACTAATAGCCGAGGGACAAGCTGGAACCTTTGATTTTGCCTTCATCGACGCCGATAAAGAAAATTATGAGGCTTATTTTGAGCGATCGCTGCAACTTGTACGCAATGGCGGTTTAATTGTAATTGACAATGTTCTGTGGTCTGGACGAGTTGCTGACCCTCAAGTACAAGACGAAAGCACCCTCGCCATTCGTAGTTTCAATGACAAATTGCGTAACGATCCCAGAGTTACTCTCAGTGTTGTCCCCATTGCTGACGGGCTGACTTTGGCATTGAAACGTCGCTGGGCTACTATGATGGAACCTGAACAGCATAATTAAAGAGTTGTTTGCGGTTTGCGGTTCATTTTTAAATTGCCACAAACTGCTAATTATTCAAGAATATACAAGTCAGTTTTATATATAGACTAAGGTGTGCGGGGCGCACCCTATAAACTCAAAATTATAGAGTAAGGTGCGCTGGGCGCACTCTACAGAATGATGTATTTTTTAGTTAATCAGAGGTGTAACTTCGGGTGTCTAATTTACAGGTAAAATTACCAATTCACGAAACTTTTCAGTGTACCGTTCAAGGCGAAGGTTACTGGACGGGGACTTTAGTTGATTTTATCAGATTGGCCGGTTGCCCTGTGCGGTGTCCTTGGTGCGACACAGGCTACGCAAATGGGGGCAAAGGTTTGCCGTCTGTGCCGCAGTCGATCGCACAATTGCTCGCTCAATTGCAGTCTCCGAGGGTGGTCATTACTGGCGGCGAACCTTTCATTCACCGCGATTTGCCTGAGTTAGTTGAAGCTTTGTTAGAAGCTGACAAGCAGGTGAGTATTGAAACTTCGGGTGCTTGCTGGCAGGATGTTTCCCCGCAGGCTTGGATTACTCTTTCTCCGAAGGAACACGTCAATCCTAAATATCCGGTGCAAGAGCTTTTTTGGACGAGAGCCAATGAAATCAAGTTAGTGATTAGCACTGGCGAAGAAGTTGAATTTTATCACAAGCATTTGGAAAATAATGTGAATATTCCGGTTTTCTTGCAACCAGAATGGAACTCAAAAAAATCCGCAATTCCCATTATTTTGGAACTTCTGAAACAAAATCCTAGTTACAGGCTATCTTTGCAAACTCACAAATTTATTGGGGTGCAATAATTTGATGATTTAGCTAGAGCTATTCGTCAGGTGGGCGGTGCCGAATGGGGAGTGCATCGCCCTACAATACAATAGGCTTCAGTTAAGCCCGATCCCCCCTAGCCAAGGGCGGGCACGGGGGCACCGCCCCTACGAAGGGGGGGACAAGAACTTACTCAAAGTCAACCCCTACTCCCCTTCTTAAGGGGAATTTAGGGGGATCTCCGGGGAATAAACAGTTTTAAATGAACCGTATTGCCCTAAAATATGTGGAACTATGTGCTAAAATTAAACCAGCAATTTATGATAATTTGAACGTAATGGAAACAACTACGGAAACCCCAATGGGAAAAGTTATCACAACCCTAGTAATTACGAATCGGATCGATGAAGCTAAAGCAGAAGATAATCTGATTCCAATCGAGCAAGTCAGGTCTGTTACTCTAGAAAATGTTTTGGTGGATACGGGCGCGACAACTTTGTGTTTGCCTAAAGATGTCATCGCCAGACTGGGTTTGAAAATCCTCAAGCAAGTAGTTGTGGAAACAGCCACGGGCATTAGTGAGGCGAGGATTTTTCGGGATGCTTCGATTTCTCTGTGCGGCCGCGAAGGGACTTTTGAGTGTTTGGAATTGCCAGAGGGGAAAACGCCACTTTTAGGCGTGATTCCGATGGAAGCGCTGGGAATTGAAGTGGATTTGAAAAATCAAAGATTGAAGGTTTTGCCCGATGGGCCGACGGAAACTTATTTGACTATTCTTTGATATTCTTGAGTTTGGATGCCAGCTATTCGATCGGCAGCGCTAAGATGGTTAAGCACTGTTTTGCACTACTCTCATGTCCCAACGCGCCGAAACCTCAAACAGCCAGCCAAGTGCATCCCGCAACGGGCATAATGTGACGAATTCTCACTCTAACAACCAAAATACGATTCGGGTTCGCGGTGCGAGACAGCACAACCTGAAAAATATCGATCTGGAACTGCCGCGCGATCGCCTGATCGTTTTTACTGGTGTCTCCGGTTCTGGCAAGTCTTCCCTCGCTTTCGATACAATTTTTGCCGAGGGACAGCGCCGCTACGTCGAGTCTCTCAGCGCCTACGCGCGCCAGTTTTTGGGACAGTTGGACAAACCCGATGTGGACGCGATCGAAGGCTTGAGTCCGGCTATTTCGATCGACCAAAAGTCAACTTCTCACAACCCGCGATCGACTGTTGGCACTGTTACAGAAATTTACGATTATCTCAGATTGCTCTACGGCAGAGCCGGCGAACCGCACTGTCCGATTTGCGATCGCTGCATTGCGCCGCAGACAATTGATGAAATGTGCGATCGAGTCATGGCACTTCCTGACGGCACTCGCTTTCACCT
The DNA here is from genome assembly GCF_036702475.1 of Microcoleus sp. D2_18a_B4. Taxonomy (NCBI): domain Bacteria; kingdom Bacillati; phylum Cyanobacteriota; class Cyanophyceae; order Oscillatoriales; family Microcoleaceae; genus Microcoleus; species Microcoleus sp. D2_18a_B4. The sequence goes on along the minus strand of NZ_JAUBTL010000020.1, from coordinate 48,886 downwards.
TCTGGCACCAGTTGTGCGCGGAAAAAAAGGCACTCACCGCAAATTATTGTCGAGTTTAGCTGCGGAAGGGTTTATTCGCGTCAAAGTTAACGGCGAAATTTTAGAACTTTCGGAAAATATCGAATTAGATAAAAATCATACGCACAATATCGAGATAGTTGTCGATCGGTTAATTAAAAAACCCGGTTTAGAAGAACGTTTAGTTGATTCTCTGGCAACTTGTTTGCGCCATTCTGAGGGGATTGCGATAATTGAAGAGTTACCGACTGAAGAAAATTCCCAACCACAGGGGCCGATCGTATTTTCCGAAAACTTTGCTTGTCCCGAACACGGCGCGGTAATGGAGGAACTTTCACCTAGGTTATTTTCTTTTAATTCGCCTTACGGCGCGTGCCAGAACTGCCACGGTTTGGGGAGTTTGCGGACTTTTGCGCCGGAGTTGGTAGTTCCCGATGAGAAAGCGCCTCTTTATTGTGCGATCGCGCCTTGGTCAGACAAAGACAATTCCTATTATCTCTCTCTGCTTTGCAGTATTGCTGATACTTGCGGGTTTGATATCGACACTCCTTGGTATCGATTAAGGCCCGAACACCAGCGAGTAATTTTGTACGGCAATGAGTCCAAGGGTACTTCAGAAAGTAAGAAGCGAGACGGCAACACCACCGATTTGAGGAGAGATTTTAAGGGCGTGATTTCCATGTTGCAGCGCCAGTACGACGATACTGGTTCTGATCTGATTAAGCAGAAGTTGGAACAGTATCGCGTCGATCGCTCTTGCGAGGTTTGTCACGGCAAGCGCTTGAAAACCGAGGCGCTTTCGGTGCGGTTGGGACAGTACGGAATTGTAGATTTAACCAGTATTTCGATTCGCGAATGTCGCGAACGAGTAAATAATTTGGGATTGAGCGATCGGCAATTCCAAATATCCGATTTAGCCCTCAGAGAAATCAAAGCAAGGCTGCAATTTTTGCTCGATGTCGGGTTAGATTACCTAACTTTAGACCGCGCAGCAATGACGCTTTCTGGCGGAGAAGCCCAGCGAATTAGGCTAGCGACTCAAATCGGTTCTGGCTTGACTGGTGTTCTCTACGTTTTGGACGAACCCAGCATTGGGCTCCACCAAAGAGACAACTTTCGCCTGCTGCAAACCTTAACAAAACTGCGCGATTTAGGCAATACTTTGATTGTCGTAGAACACGATGAAGAAACCATGCGAGCGGCCGACCATATTGTCGATATCGGGCCCGGCGCTGGCGTGCACGGCGGCAAAATTATATCGCAAGGAAGTTTAGAAAATTTGCTGGCGGCCGAAGAATCTTTGACCGGGGCTTATTTGTCGGGAAAGCGAGTAATTGAAACGCCTAATGAAAGGAGAAAAGGCAACGGCAAAGCTCTCTCTATCATAAATGCGACGCGCAACAATTTAAAAAATATCGATGTAGAAATTCCCCTCGGAAAACTTGTCTGCGTGACAGGCGTTTCCGGTTCGGGAAAATCCACTTTAATCAATGAATTGCTGTACCCGTCGCTGCAACATTATATCACCAAAAAAGTGCCTTTACCACCCGATATGGACGCCCTCAAAACTAAAGGGGAACGCTCTCTAGAGGATGTGATTGATAAGGTAATTGTAATTGACCAATCTCCCATCGGTCGTACTCCGCGCTCTAATCCTGCTACTTACACGGGAGTCTTTGATGTGATTCGGGATTTGTTTGCCGAAACCATTGAAGCTAAGGCCAGAGGTTACAAAGCGGGGCAGTTTTCTTTTAACGTGAAAGGGGGAAGGTGCGAAGCTTGCGGCGGCCAAGGCGTGAACGTGATTTCGATGAATTTTCTGCCGGATGTTTACGTGCAGTGCGAGGTTTGCAAAGGTGCACGGTACAACCGGGAAACGCTGCAAGTGAAGTATAAAGGCAAGTCGATTTCTGATGTTTTAAACATGACTGTAGAGGAATCTTTGGAGATGTTTAAAAATATTCCCAGGGCGGGCGTCAGACTGCAAACTTTGGTTGATGTTGGTTTAGGTTACATTCAGTTGGGACAGCCGGCGCCGACGCTTTCTGGGGGCGAAGCGCAGCGCGTAAAATTGGCAACGGAACTGTCGCGCCGCGCTACTGGGAAGACGCTTTATTTGATCGATGAACCGACGACTGGTTTGTCGTTTTATGATGTTCACCATTTGTTAAATGTGCTGCAAAGATTGGTGGATAAGGGGAATTCAATTTTGGTAATCGAACACAATTTAGATGTGATTCGGTGCTGCGATTGGGCGATCGATTTGGGGCCTGAAGGGGGAGATAAGGGCGGCGAAATTATTGTGGCGGGGACGCCGGAGGATGTGGCGGCAAATCAGAGGTCTTATACTGGGAAGTATTTGCAAGCGGTTTTGCAGCAGCATCCTTTGGGGGAGGCTGTAGCTGTTAGCTAATATTAAATTTGGTAGGACTTACGCACAGGGATCTAGAAACCGGGTTTTTTCCGAAAATACGCATTGTAGCCGACATAAAAGGTAAAAAACCCGCTTTTTCGACATAAATAGTGACAATGAATGAAGGTTTACTTTGGGATTACATCCAGAAAAGGAACAAGGGCATTCGGTTGGACGAGTGGTTATGGGGGTTCGCCAACTTCGGGAAACCAACGCAAGTGCGAGTCGCGTTGGCCGCGAGTTGGGCATCGTTGCCGATATGGGAGTCCTACTCGGAGAAATGGGACGAGAACCACGCGGTATTCGGCTCACTGACGCTGCGTGAATTGCTCGTTGTCATTGAAACGGAGCTTACATTACCCAGTAGCTTTAGTAGCGCGATATACGGAGCGTTTGGCTCGGCACAGGAGGTAGAAGAGAAGGCCTATTTCAATGCTAATGAAGGCAGTGTCACCTACGACTATCAACTACAGCAGTTACACGCTGTCTATGCAGCAAGTGCCGTTGTGTGGACGGGCAAGGCAGCTTTATGGACTCCTCCGAACGAACTTGCGTTCGACGTTTGTTCGGACGCTGCTGAATTGTCGGCTCGACGAGCTGCAGGACCCGGCTATGAGGTGTTTGAGGCGGTTTGGTACGCAAAGCGGGCATTGCAAGCAACTGATGCGGACATGATTGAGTGTATTGTCTCCTCACTTGAAGGTGTCATAAGGACGTAACAATTAAAATATAAAAATGAGTAAGCATATCAACTTCTTGGGATATACCTTGTGGGTTTCAGATGATAGGAAGCAACCTCCTGATGAAGCAGTATCTTTAAGTCGCTGTTTTTACAGCCCTGGGGTCTTAGCTGCTTACTGTCTTGTCAGCAACTTTTCTGTGGGAATATTTTTGTACAGTATAAATTTATCTCGTCGAGGCTATGTGTGGCGAGGTCGATTATTAGCTATCTTGTCAGCGTCATTCCTGATTTGTCTAGCTTTTCGAGATTTTTTTGCTGATAACTTCTTTGAATATCGTTCAAAACTACTCATCAATGCGTTGGTTGCGATAGCACTTTATGGAAGTGAGAAATCCCACTTCGATCGAGCAATGCGAAATGGTGGTAAGCCAGCTAGATGGTGGATGCCATCGATCTGGATTGCTATCATTGTGGTAATACAGTGGTTACTAAGTTTTGTGCTACAGATATCGAAACCAGCATCTTAGGCTACCCCACTGCTCAACCGAGCAGGAATATTGTCCTAAATTTAGAGAGTATTGAAGAGTTGCTTCAGATTTGAACCCGCAAAAACTGTCATCTAACCTTATGAAATCCGACTAATTATTTACCATCCAACTCGTGAGGCGATCGACCAATGGATAGACTAAACGAATACCGCAAAATTGTTTGTGACTTTCTCGAAGACTTTTCTAAAAATGACGCAAATGCTCAGTTAATCTTCGATATCGCCCGCGATCGATACCTCGTCATGCACAACGAATGGCGCGACGAATATCGCATCTATGGCTGTGCCATGCAGCTTGATATCATCGAAAATCAAATCTGGATTCAACACAACAGTACCGAAATCTACATCGATCGAGAACTGATTCAACGCGGTGTGTTTTCTCAAGATATCATTTTTGGGTTTCGCTCCCCCAGCATCCGAAAACTCCTTGCCACCAACTATTCCTAGAGACAAAGATTCTGTGATAAAATGATGAGATAGCACGTTATTCTTTGCCCTCTGACAATGGCAGAACCGATATTTCAATTGTCTCGTGTTTCGGGAGTTCCAGTCACAAAGTTCTATGCGTATTTTGTCCCGCAGCACCTTGCGAAACTTCTGGGAAACTCATCCCGATGCCTCATAAGCACTAAAAACTTGGTACTACGAAGCGTCTCACGCCGATTGGCCGAGTCCAGTCGATGTTAAGTCCGCTCATCGTAATGCCAGCATCATTGCCAACAATCGTGTTGTGTTTAACATCAAAGGCAATTCCTATCGGCTGATTGTTGCCATTCGTTATGACATGGGCATTATTTTTATCTGCTTTATAGGCACTCATGCCGAGTATGACAAGGTAGATGCAGAAACAATCTAAACACAAATTGATATATGGAAATACGTCCAATTAGAACCCAAACTGACTATCAGGAAGCCCTTCGAGAGGTTGAGTTGCTGTTTAATGCACTTCCTAATACACCTGAGTCCGATCGCCTAGATGTGCTCAGTACCCTAGTAGAAGCTTACGAGAAGGCACACTTTCCGATCGCAATACCCGATCCAATTGCAGCCATTCAATACTACATGGACGCCCGCGGATGGTCTGGTAGCGATTTGGAACAATGTATTGGCAGTCGAGTTAAAGTTTCTGAGATATTATCTCGCAAACGATCCTTGACTCTGGAAATGATTCGGAAGCTGAATCAAGAGTTAGGAATTCCCGCTGAGATTCTCATCCAGCCCTATGAGTCGCTACAAACCTCCGCCTAACAATAGAACACCATATTTTGGTTTGTTGGTAATTTTCCATTGCACCGACAATGCACCCGAATAGTCACAAACCAGGATTTTGGATGAAAGATTAACTATCTTGAATTGTGGGAGACATTGCCATATATTGTGCTTGTTGCTGCATGAATTCAATGTCCGATCGCAACCAAGTGCGGGGCCCGCTGCACTGATGAGCAATTAACAGCCCCCACAGTCCTTTGTTCGTTAAAATTGGCACGACTAAATTGGCGCGAACTTTCAGGCTACGCAGAAAATCTCGGTGGCATGGGTTAATTGGTTCTACTTCAATATCTGCAATTGCTTTAACTCTGCCGGCTTCGTACAAAGCAGCGTATTCGTCGTTAAAACATTCATCTGGCCCCGTTGAACCCAAGATTGAGAGTTCGATCGCACTTAACATCTCGTAAGTCACTCGACCTTGCCACTGTCTGTAAAAATAGTACAGTACGGCGCGATCGCTCTGCAAAACTTCTCGGATGTCGTATAGGGATTTTTCAACTAATACATCGCGCTTTAGACGATCTGTCAAGCGGTTAACAATGTTTTGCAGCCGATCGCCAGACATGATATTAACTCCTTTAATTCCTAGTACACTCGCCCGATCTTAATTCTTGAAGTTGCACAATCACCACACCTCAAATTGTTGCGCTTCGGGATTTTTGCGCGCTCGAAAATGAGTAATTTTTGGCTTAACAGTTGTCGGGATGCGAGCAACATTATACTATTATTTTGACAGAGATAGCAATATTTTCGGGAAACGGGCGATGGCGTCGGGCCCCGGAAGCTACGGCTTTTTTTGCGCGAAGAACCACCGGCGGGACGCCTGTTCCACAAAGGAAGAGAAAAGGAAGAGTTTACAACTGCTGGGAGAATTGCTAGATATGCCTAAAGTTGGTTCCTCTTAAAGAGAGGAACTGCTAGGATATCTCGATATCTAGAGGAAGCATCAAATATGTCTGTGCTAGAAGCTGCTTGGAAACACGAATTTATCGCTACGAACGGCATTAAACTGCACTATGTCACTCAAGGTTCTGGGCCGCTGATGCTGATGCTGCACGGATTTCCTGAATTTTGGTATTCTTGGCGGCATCAAATCCCGGAATTTGCATCAGATTATAAAGTCGTCGCTGTGGATCTCAGGGGTTACAACGACAGCGACAAACCTCACGATCAATCTGCTTACGTGATGGCAGAGTTTGTTCAAGATGTCAAGGGCATTATTCAGGGTTTGGGATACGAAAGTTGCGTCTTAGTTGGTCACGACTGGGGAGGCGCGATCGCCTGGAATTTTGCTTATGCTTATCCCCAAATGGTGGATAAATTAATTGTGATGAATCTACCCCATCCGGCCAAGTTTGCTGAAGGGCTACGCACTCCCCAACAATTGTTGAAAAGTTGGTACATCTTTTTGTTTCAGTTGCCAGTTTTGCCGGAGTTGTTAATTCAATTGGGCGACTATCAGGCAATTTCGGCTGCTTTGGAAGGTATGGCGGTTGACAAAAGCACCTTTAGCCCCTCAGATATCGAAGCTTACAAAGATGCGGCTGCCAAACGGGGCGCTCTGACTGCTACTATCAATTATTACCGCAATATTGCTCGCGGATTTCTCGATCGCCAGAATTGGAGGGTTCTGGAAGTTCCCACGCTGATGATTTGGGGAGAAAATGATGCCGCCCTCGGCAAAGAGTTAACCTATGGAACCGCAGATTACGTGCGGGATTTTCAGATTCACTACATTCCTAATTGCAGCCACTGGGTGCAGCAGGAACAGCCGCAGTTAGTGAATCGCTACATGAGAGATTTTTTGGCAAGCAAAGCTGTTTGAGCTGATATTTGGCACTATTTTCCCCGGTAGCACTTTTTAGGAATTTCTAGTCTTGGAGGCGCTCTGACGCTCGTAAACCGGGTTTTTGACCGAGATTGAAAATCTTAATTAAGTATTTTCGTAAAAAACCCGGTTACAAGTGAGTCTCGACGTTCACCGACTGCTGATTCCCTCCGTCGTGCGCCCGCTCATTTCCCAGGGCTGAATGCGGTAAATTGCGATCGCCTCCGCACGCCCCTGCGAGTCAATCCAGGTGCGATTGATGGCGGGCGAAAGTTTGGGGTTGTGTTCTTTGACCAATTCCATCGCGCGATCGATGTCTTCCTGCTGCGTAAGGCGTTCTGCTCGCCCGTTCACGACAACGCTGCGCCAGTGTTCCATATCGCGGATTTCTTCCACTTGCAAGCAGACTTCTGGATTGCCGTCCATATACTTCGTTTTCATCCCGACTGTTGTGAAAATGTATATGTCCGAATCTTGGAGATAATAGTGCATTGGCAAAACGTAGGGATGCCCTTCAAATACACAGCCGAGGTGTCCGTGTCCTACTTGCTGCAAAAGTTCTTGTATTTCTTTTGAACTCATTTCATCAATATCTAACATTTTTATGCTCCTTTAAGACTTACTCTAGAGAAATCCATCGATGTTTTAGGTTGCTTCACCAGTGGGGCTTTGGGTCTAATTATTGCGCTTTTGATGCGCCTGTTCTGTGGCTATAAACAATTATAGAATTTCACTATTATAAATAACCTGGGTTAGTCACAAATATCATCTACCTTTAGACCGAGATATTTTTTGTCAGAAAATTTGTATGATTTTGAGAATAAACCCTCGGCAATTGCTGAGGGTTTAATGTTTTTATTAAATGGCGATCCTCTAATTAATTAATTAATAAAAGCGTTTTTTCCTAACGGGACTTAAACAAACTTTCAGCCCATATCAAGCCCAAACTCGCTTTATCTGTAGCTTGGGCGTCCCTGTTTTCTTGTTACCCGCGAACAAAAGGCGATCGTCCCTTGGAATGCTCTGACCTATCTTTTTTAACACAAGTCGATCAAATATGAGCCCTGGCTGGGTTTCCGGCGGCGTTGTCACCCCGCCAGATATTTAACGCAATTTATAGGGTTAATTGTTATACCCAAATATTTTACTGTGGTTGTTCGAGGTGAACCTTCACTTTTGACTGCTACCCGTGCTATTTTACTTTATGTATTAATTATTGAAATTGGTATAATAGTTAATGCTTTTTTATTACAATACCTAACAAACTCGATCGCCCGTCGATTTAGATTAGCGATGGGTTCCTTTACTTCGGGCATAAAATAACCTAAATCAGTAGTGAATAGTCAAGTGTTATCAAAAACTAGAATTCTGAATTTGTTTCTAGGGCTTTTAATGGCCCTCAGCCTAGGGTTGTTCATCGGAATGACAACTTTTGCTCAAAACATCGAAACAATTAAAATTTCCGGTACTGCTGCGGGTGTCAGCACTCGCTACATTGGTGCAGTGGAGGGCAATATCAATTTCGACATCAAAGATTTGCAAGATTTGGGGATTAATACCTACCGCATTTACGGCGGGATGTCCCGATGGGAAGCCGAAGACGATGATGGTAAATACGGGTGGCCGGAAATATCCCAAATTAAGGCAAATCCAAATATAATTAATTGGGCGCATTGGGATCAGATTATGACTAATCCGCCCCAGGGTAGCGATTATTGGTGGTCGGGACGACCAGGTAGGGTTTGGCAAGGCAATGCCAGGACTATTTTTAATAGTCTCAAACAAGCAAATATTCGCCCGGTTGTGAGTATTCGGAATGTTGATAATAACTGGAATCCGAGTTGGGCACTACAACTGAATCCGCCGCGCACAGGAGAAGATTGGAACGAGTGGTGGGAACACGTTTTTGCTACGGTTTATTGGCTGAATGTTCGCAATGATTACCGCGTTGATGATTGGGAAATTCACAACGAACCGGACAATCGCGATCAGGGTTGGGGCGGGACTAGGGCTGACTATTTTGAATTGGTTAAGGTGGCAAAAGATGCGATCGACTTTGTTTATAAAACTTATTTGCCCGATCGCACTTACCGCATCCACGGCCCGAAAACCATAGGCGGCAGCAATTGGCCGGCTAGTGCTTTGCAAGAAATACCGAATTATTTCGATACAGTCAATGTCCACAACTACGATGCAGATATTTCTAACTACACCCGCAAAGTGCGCGGCTGGATGAACGGTACTGTCCGCGCTAACTCGCAGCTTTGGGTAGGAGAATGGGGAACTTACAACATGAGCTACGGCGATTTATCTTTAGCTTTAAATTTGATTAAGAATTTGATTCGAGGTTCTCAACCGGGGGATAATTATATTGACGGCAGTCACATATTCTGTTTGTACGACTGGGGCAAGCCTGCAGGGGCGGAAGGTTTGCTAGGGGACGGGGGAAAACGGCGCGCAGGCTACTATGCTTTGCGGATGGGAATTAGGGCTTTGCAGGGCGGGAAAGCTACCTTTTTTCCTATCACTAACAGTTCGGATTTAATGGCAGTTGCAACTACCGATGCTAGCAAGAATGTTTACTTGCTGGTTGTCAATGACCGAGCAACATCTTACACTGTTAAGGCTGATATTTCGGAGCTGATAAAAACTGGTAATGGCACGGTACGGGAGTTTAGTTCTAAAACAATGGATGAGGTTGTTGGTAGCTTAACGCTCAAGGGCGGCAATGCGAGTTTTGCAGTGGCGGGGAACAGCGCTATTCTCATCAAGTTCGATCGCCAGAATTGAAGCTCAAATCCTCTGGGTCATAATTGGGATAAGATAGAATTAGTTATGCTCAGAATTATTTATTTTCTGCCTGTTTGGCCCTGGAGCCCTGGAACCCTTGAACCCTCGAACCCCTAATTGCACAGTTGCCATACCTAAGTCGTCCTGTTGTGATTCCCCTCCTGTCGCTGGTAAATTGGTAGCGTGCAGGTATCTGGCCTCAAACAGAATGCGAGCGAGAGTTCCGTTGAGGGGCAGAAAGTAGGGTGCAGTCTAGACAATCGCAGAAATTCTTGCTCGTAAACCCGCAGCAGTTATGCTAAGCGAGGAATTGCCCGCCAGCCTTAATGTCCGCCCTCTGGCAGATAGCATTGGTTCTGAAAGTCAGAAGCCGTCAATTATCAGGATATGGCACGGAATTAATTTTAAATGCCAAGATGCTGGAAGTATGGGTGAGTCTAATCGTACAGAAACTTTGAGGGCGCTGGGAAATCTCGCGGGTAAAGCCTCTCAATCAACCTGCTGCTCGCGATCGGGTTTTTCCAACAAATATCACTTTTATGCCCCCTGATGTTTATTCCCTCCCTCAGTCAGGTCATCAACCGCAATCCCCTCACCGTCACCCCTGAGACGCCCGTAGAAAAGGCGATCGAGCTGATGAGTAGCACAGGAGCCAGTTACGTCCTCGTGGTAGAACCGCGCGGGAATTCTCAATTCGGAAATCTCACGAACGGGACTTCCCCACAATTGCGGGAACAGTCGGGTTTCTACAACGGCATACCGCGTGCGGTACACGCAGGAGGCAACGGGCGGCCTCTCAACGGCTCAAAAGCTCCCTATGCGGGCGGCCAGACAGTGCTGGGGATTTTTACAACGCGAGATGTCGTACAGCTAAATTCGATCGGCGCTGCTTTGAGCGGATTTGCGATCGAGCAAATCATGATCAGAACCGTAACTGTAGCCCGAGAATCGGAAATTCCCGACTTTTTTGCCTTAGCTAATCTGCTGGATAAAAATCAGATCAGCCATTTGCCCGTCGTCAGCGAGGCTGAAGAACTTGTCGGTTTAATTAGCTCTCAAAGCTTGGTGCAAATGTTGCAGGGAATTGGGGAATCCACACCAAAAGCAATTAGCAGCGCTTCGCCACCTGCGGCTTTCGCGTTCCCTCCGCCGCTGCCAATTGTGCATCAGAAAGTAGAGCTACCTGCAAGTTTAATTAAACTTTATCAAATCCCTCAAATAGCAGCTTCACGAATAATTCACGCTCCTTCTAATTCTTCGGTTCGCTATTTGGCGCAACTGATGTTTAGACACAATGTTAGTTATGTATTAATCACTGAAACCCCCGATCAACACTCGACAGGTGCGGCTCACAATTCCAAATTTACAAATCCCAACATTCACAAACTGGTTGGGGTGGTAAGTTCGCGGGATATCGTGCAGTTGCAGGCCTTGGGAAGAGACTCTAACAAAATTAGAGCGGGAGCAATTTGCAGCAGTTCGCCGCCGCTGGTGCGATCGCACTCTAGCCTCGAAGCAGCCGTCGCGCTGCTGCAAAAACACTACTGCCAGTTGCCTTTATTAGTCATCAACGAAACAAATCACCCGATCGGGATTGTCAATCCTAAAACTATCCTTTTACAAGCGCTGGATTCAAAATCTCTGCATTCTGGCTTAATCGCTTTGCAGCGCCAGCTAGAATCTAGCAACGCTCAATACAAAAAACTCTCAGCAGAAATACACCGGACAGCAGCAAATAGCCACGAGATGGCTGAAATTTCTCACCACAGTTTCGTAGAGCGGCCAAATCTCCCCCCTGCAGTCAACAATCAGGGGATTTGGGACTGGAATCTCGAAACAGATGAGTTTTTTTATTCGGCGCGGTGGCAAGAAATGCTGGGCTACCAAGAAGGGGAAATCTCGAATCGCCGATCGGAATGGTGGAGTCGCATCCACCGAGATGATATTGACTCGGTAAAGGCAGCTTTAGAAGAACACTTCGCCCAAAAGACACCGGATTTTGCAGCAGAATATCGGATGTACTGTAAAGACGGCAGCACTGTCTGGGTGCTGAACCGGGGTCAAGTTTTACGCAGCGTTACTGGCAAACCGCTGCGGGTAGTAGGAACTCATACAGATATTACTCTAAACAAGCAGTTTGAAGTCAAAAACCGCGAGCATGATCGAGAACAATTCCATCTATTTGACTCTTTGAAAGCAACAGTAATTTTCCACATAGATGCGGCGGGGGTTTGGAAATTCCTCAACCGCGCTTGGACGGAAATTACGAATTATGCGGTTTCCGAAAGTTTGCAAACTAATTTTTTAGAGTGGGTGCATCCAGATGAGCGCGAGCAATGTGCAAATTTATTGGAGTCTTTGCTGTCCGGGAAGTCGGAATTTGAACGGCGAGAACTGCGATTTAAGTCCAAGTCGGTTTCGGAGAAAAACTCCTTGGGAATTCACAGTAATTCCGGCTTTGTTTCCGTAGAACTATTTGCCCAAGTCCGCCGCAATTCCCAAGGCGAAATAGCGGGAATTTTCGGGACTTTGCACGATGTCTACAACCGCCTCGAAGGAGTTGAGGAACTGCGGGAAAGCGAGCGGGCAATTCGATCGCTCTACGAGGTAATGGTGAGCTCGGAAGGCTCTTTTGACGAGCGAACGATGCGGTTGCTGGCAATGGGCTGCAGTCAGTTTGGGATGGATATCGGGCTGTTGGGCAGGGTTTTGGGCGATCGCTACGAAGTGATTGCGGCTTATGTACCGGAAGATTTTCCCTTTGGATTTGCTAAAGGAGACGGTTTTGCTTTGAGCAGAACCTTTGAGCGAGAGGTTTTGCGATCGAGCGAACCTATTTCTGTGGAATCAGCCGGCACTACTCAGTGGCGCAACCACCCTGCTTACAGCGTCCGCAAGTTGGAGGCTTTTGTGGGGACGAGGGTAATAGTGCAAGGGCGAGTTTATGGTACTTTGAGCTTTACCTCCCGCACCACTAAATCTCCTTTTAAACCGCTGAATTTTGAAATTTTAAAGTTGATGGGCAATTACATCGGCGCTGAAATTGCCCGCGAAGAGCGAGAGCGAACTTTGCAACGTCAGTACCAGCGTGTTTTACTACTCAAACAAATTACTCAAAAAGTGCGATCGACCTTAGACACTCAAGAAATTTTTCAAACTACCGCCACCCAAATCGGCCGCGTATTTGGTGTCAATCGCTGTACAATTCACACCTATCTTTCCGAACCTTATCCCCATCTTCCTTGCGTCGCGGAATACTTAGAACCCGGTCACGAATCCGCTTTAGATTTAGAACTTTCTGTCACTTATAACCCCTACACAGAAAAACTCCTCGCTGAAGATATAGCCCTGGCATCTCCCGATGTTTTTGCCGATCCTTTGCTGGAATCTTCGGGGCCGATGTGCCGTCGCATCGGATTAAAATCCATGTTGGCTGTTCGCACTTCCTATCAAGGAGAACCGAATGGAATTATTACTTTGCACCAGTGCGATGCAACTCGCCAGTGGAATCCAGACGAAATTGAACTATTAGAAGATGTTGCCGCTCAAGTTGGCATTACCTTAGCTCAAGCACAACTTTTAGAAACCGAAGTGCAGCGACAGCGACAGTTAGCAGAGCAAAATGAAGCTTTGGATCAAGCGCGACAAGCGGCGGAAGTTGCTAATAGAGCTAAGAGCGAATTTTTAGCGACTATGAGTCACGAAATCCGCACTCCGATGAATGCGGTCATCGGGATGACGGGGTTGCTGCTGGATATGGAACTAACTCCTGAACAGCGGGATTTTGTGGAGACCATTCGTACCAGCGGCGATGCTTTACTGACTATTATTAACGATATTCTCGACTTTTCTAAGATTGAATCTGGAAAATTGGATTTGGAACGCAGCCCCTTCGAGCTGCAAAACTGTATAGAAGAATCTCTGGAATTACTGGCTCCGAGAGCCTCAGAAAAAGGTTTAGAGCTGGCTTACTTTATTGATGATTCTGTTCCGAAAAACATTTTAGGAGATGTCACGAGACTGCGCCAAATTTTGGTAAATCTGCTGGGCAATGCAGTTAAGTTTACAGAATCGGGAGAAATTGTGGTGTGCTGTACGGCTAGGCAAATTGAACAGGTAGCTGCTAACAGTTCGCCCGATAAAATTAATATTCTAGCGCCACAACCCCTAGCAATTAACCAGGGAGAGTTGGCACGTAGCAAACAATACGAGATTCAATTTGCTGTCCAAGATACGGGAATTGGTATTCCGCCAGACCGGATGGATCGCCTGTTTAAAGCTTTTTCGCAGGTGGATGCTTCGACAACGCGACATTACGGCGGGACGGGTTTGGGACTGGCTATCAGCCAGCGTTTGAGCGATATGATGGGCGGTACAATGTGGGTCGTCAGCCAGGTAAGTCCGGGGAGTTCTAAGTCTCATCCGGGAGTTTCTGCGATCGGACAAAGTATCGCTGGAAGGTCGCCTGCAGAATTTACTCCGCCGTCGATGTCGGGTTCGGGTTCGATTTTTTATTTCACGGTGACTGCTGAAGCCAATGACATCCGGGCTGAGGAAAGAAGACCCGAATTCGCCGCTGGTAAGCGCTTGTTAATTGTTGAGCATCATGCCATTAACCGCCAAGTTTTGATCCGTCAGGCAGAGTCTTGGGGAATGATACCCGTGGCTGTAACTTCGGGTGCTGAGGCTTTGGAAATCATCAAAGGAAACTCGCCGCTCGATTTAGCTATTTTGGCGATGAATCTACCAGATATGGACGGTGTGGCTTTGGCTGTGGAGATTCGGAAATTTGAGCTGAGCAATTTCTCTGGCGACGAGGGTCTAAATCCGAATGTCAGCGTTAAAAACCCTCGCAAAATAGCACTACCTTTGGTGCTGTTTACTTATTTAAGTAAGGCGGAAGTTTGGAAAAAACTTGAAACTACCGAAGTACATTTTTCGGCTTTCTTAACTAAGCCTTTAAAACAGTCCCAGTTTTATAATGTGTTGCTGCAAGTTTTTGGATATGTTACTGGCAGAAGCGGTAGGGGAGAAGCTTCAAATGTGGTGACTTTGACTTCGGGATTGAAGTATTTTGAAAATTCTCAAGAACAACACCGCGTGCAGCGGACGCCTGCTGTTTTGAGGCAGGCTGCGGGGAATTCTGCTGGACAGGATGCAACTAATTCTAGTCAGATTCGGATTTTGCTGGCTGAGGACAATGTGGTGAATCAAAAAGTTGCTACGCATTTACTCGACAGGATAGGATATCGGGCTGATATTGCGGGTAATGGGTTGGAGGTTTTGGAGGCGCTGAAGCGGCAATCTTACGATGTTGTGCTGATGGATGTGCAGATGCCGAACATGGATGGGTTGGAAGCGACGCGCCGCATTTGTCAGGAATGGCCGGCTAACAAGAAGCCGAGAATTATTGCGATGACTGCTAATGCGATGCAGGGCGATCGCGAAAAGTGTCTGGAAGCAGGTATGGACGATTATATTACTAAGCCGGTACGCCGGGAAGAGTTGGCGATCGCCTTGAGCAAGTGTTCACCTCTGATTCGGGATGAATTGGATGCGGTAACAGAGGAAAACAATCAAGATATTTCTGATGACATTGACAGTGATACTGCGGCATCTTCGAGCGTTCAACCGGGAGCCGATTCGCCGATTGATTTTCATATTTTGCAAAATCTCCGCGAGCTAGACGATGATGAAGACCCAGATTTTTTGGGGGAGTTGATTAAGATATATTTGGTAGACGCACCGCAACATTTAGAAACTATTAAGGAGGCTATTTTTCTGGGCGATGCTGATAGTTTGAAGCTGGCTTCTCACACGCTGAAGTCGAGCAGCGCCAATTTAGGAGCCGTGTCTTTTTCTGCGGTTTGCAAGGAGTTGGAGTATATGGGTCGCGCGGCGGTTGAGTCTGGAGGGGAACAGGTTTTTGATGTGAGTACGGCGCGCGATCGCCTGTTGCAAGCCCAAGCGGAGTGGGAAAAGGTGCGGGCGGCTTTTGAGACGGAATTGGAAACGGGGAAGTTGCGATCGCAAATAGGGTAATTTTTTATATCAATTCCGGTTGCACTCCTCCGGAATTGTTGACTGTTGACTGTTGACTGTTGACTGTTTGAACAATACCGATGCAAGCGAAAACGATATTATTTGTTATTTGTTGGTTTTTGGTTGTTAGTTGTCAGTTTCAATAACCAATAACCAATAACCAATTACCAATGCCCAATGCCCAATGCCCAATGCCCCATGCCCAATGCCCATATTTAACTTTCACCTAAATACGCTTTGCGAACAGTTTCATTTGACTGCAAATCACTAGCAGTACCAGCGACTACAACCTGACCAGTTTGGATGACATAGCCGCGATGGGCTACACTTAAAGCCATGCGGGCGTTTTGTTCCACCAGTAAAATAGTTGTTCCTTCAGCATTAATATCGCGGACGATCGCAAAAATTTGACTGACTAACATCGGTGCCAATCCCATACTCGGCTCGTCCAATAATAACAAGCGGGGGCGCGACATCAAAGCCCGGGCGATCGCCAACATTTGCTGTTCGCCGCCGCTGAGAGTTCCCCCTTTTTGACTAATTCTTTCTCGCAAACGAGGAAATAAATTTAATGCTTTTTCCATATCTGACTTGATACCGAGAGTATCGTTGCGGAGATAAGCACCCATTTCCAGGTTTTCTTGCACCGTCATGCGCGGAAAAATCAACCGCCCTTCGGGACTTTGAGAAATCCCCAAACGGACGATCGCCTCTGTAGATAGTGCTTCTAAAGGCTTTCCCTCAAATAATACAGTGCCTTGGCGCGGGCGCAGCAGTCCTTGAATCGTGCGGAGAGTGGTAGTTTTCCCCGCCCCGTTGCTGCCGATTAATGTCACAACTTCTCCCTGCGACACTGTTAGCGATACTCCTTTGAGAGCGTGGATATTTCCGTAGTACGTGTGAATGTCTTTAATTTCCAACATTATTGCTCTTTGTGGGCTATCTTTACCTAAATCTTAATCAAAATATGGAGATATTTACCCATTAACCATGTCCATCTTCTTCTTTTCCCAAATATGCCTCAATCACGCGGGGATCGGCGCGAACTTCTGCCGGAGTTCCCTCAGCAATTTTAGTACCGTACTCCATAACACTCACGCGATCGCTAATTCCCATCACCACTTTCATATCATGTTCAATCAGCAAAATACTCAAATTCAACTCATCGCGAATTCGGTAAATAAACCGAGTTAAATCAGCCGTTTCGTTCGGGTTCATCCCCGCAGTTGGTTCGTCCAAAAGCAGCACTTTCGGATCGGAAGCCAAAGCCCTGGCAATTTCCAATCTCCGCTGGTCGCCGTAGGAAAGGTTTTTTGCCAACTCCGGCGCTTTCGCAGCACCTAAACCGACAAAATCAAGCATAGTGAGGGCTTTTATTTTAGCTTCCCGCTCCTCCAGATTCGCAGTGGGAGGGCGGAGGATTGCACCCAACAAACCTGTTTTCAATCGGCAGTGTCTACCTACTAAAACATTATCCAGCACAGTCATGTTGTTAAACAAGCGGATATTTTGAAAAGTTCTAGCAATGCCGAAAGTTGTCAGGCGATCGGGCGGTAAACCCGTTATATTCTTCTGTTCTAGGAGCAACTGACCGCCACTCGGTTTGTAGATACCTGTCAGCATATTAAAAAAAGTAGTTTTGCCCGCACCGTTGGGGCCGATCAAACTGGCGATCGAGCCTTTTTCCAATGTTAAACTAACCTGGTTGACGGCAGTCAAACCGCCGAATCGCATTGTAAGTTGCTGTGCTTCTAATAATGACATTTTGGTGGTGATTCCTAATATTAGTTAAGCGGTTATAGCTCGGATTCTATATAATACCAAATCGGCTCTGTTAAAGTGCGTCAGCTTGGCTGTGGTGGGATGCTCGTTACCACACGGAAAGATTTGGGGATCGGAATGCGTTACAGAAAGTCTTGGGCTAAGCTTCATGAGTGCGTTTCGGTTTAAGGTTTCCCCTGGAGAGTAAGGACAAAAAGGGTGGAAAATTAAATTACACTGCTAGTTTTTCATGGGGATCGGCTACTCTAGTAAGAGGGAATGTAGAGGCGGGAACTATGATAAAGCTTGGTTGGCTGGTGCGATCGCGAAGCGTCTCCGCAGAAAAATCGCCAAACAACGACTTAGGAATCGGAAAAGTTACCGAGCTATCTTACTCTACAGCAACAGTTGAATACTTCTGCTCAATTGGGCAACGCCTTGAAAAAACCTTACCCTTAACTTCGCTTGATAGAGTTCAACTCCCGCCTCAGACACGATGCTACATCCAGCCAGAAAGCCAGGATACATGGATAATTGGCAGAATTTTTGACTGGGATGAAGACAAAGGTCAGTATCGAATCGACCTACCCGATAAAAAGATAGCATTAGTTGCGGAACAGGAAATTTACGTTCGTTGCAACCTACCCATCGATGACCCCATCGAAACTCTAGCGATGAAAGGTCAGGAAACGCCCTACTTTCACGATCGACGTTTAGCTTTTGTCCAGTGTCTCATCGAACAACGCGCTGTCAGTCGCGGGATGACAGGGCTGATTTCTGCCAATATTGACCTTTATCCTCATCAAGTTGAAGTTGTCCGCCGCGTACTCGAAGACCCCATTCAACGTTACCTCTTAGCTGATGAAGTTGGACTGGGAAAGACGATCGAAGCAGGTGCTATTCTTCGCCAGTATCTCCTCGATCGACCGCAGGGACGCGCACTGGTGCTAGTACCGCAATACCTGCGGGAACAGTGGCTTCAAGAATTAGAACATAAATTCTATCTCTCTGACTGGGACAATCGTGTCCAGGTACTTGCAGTAGAGGATGTCGATCGAGTCAGCCCGAATGCCGATTTGGGCTTCCTGATTTTAGATGAAGCACATCATATTGCAGCAATGGCGACCTCTTCAGATTCGATAAAGCGTAGCCGTTTCCAGACTTGCAAACACCTCGCTCATAAAAGCGATCGCCTACTTCTATTATCTGCAACTCCAGTTCTCAATCACGAGCAAGATTTCCTGGCGATGCTGCACCTACTCGATCCGAGCACCTACCAACTTGATGATTTAGAAGGTTTTCGTGCGAGGGTGAAAAACCGCCAACAAATTGGTCGAGTTTTACTCTCATTTAAAGAGAAAGCAAACAATTTTGTGCTTAAAACTAACCTCAACCAACTGCGAAACCTTTTTGCTGAAGATAAATATCTCCTCAATCTTGTAGAGGAATTACAAAATTGTTTGCTTTCTCCAGAAACACTCCCCGCCGATCGAGATCGAATTGTGCGATCGATTCGCACCCACATCAGCGACACCTATCGGTTACACCGTCGAATGCTCCGCAACCGTCGCGCTGCGGTGGAAGATGTAATTTTTGCCCGAAATGTGACACCAAAAGTAGAGTATGACTTAGATGAGCGATCGCCCCAACTTCACGAACTCATCGACGAATGGCGCACAATCGCCCCCAAAGAACAGCAATATCAGCATATTTTCCTGCTTTTATTCCGTGCTGCTGGTACTTGGCTGGGAATCTTACAACAGATAGTTGCAGTCCGTTTAAGTTGTATCTCCCATCCTGACATCATTCGGGAGTTTGGGATTGATAGCGCCAGAATTTTGACGGAAACCCCTAAATTTTCAGGAGAAGCAGAAATTCTGCAATCTTTGCAGCGAATTATTCAAGAACCTTCGGAAGAAGGCGATCGCATCGAATTACTCAAGATAGTTCTACTTTATCATCTGTCAGAATGTTTGAAACTTCAATCTTATCGCAGCAACCTTGATAGATTGCTGGAACAGGTGCAGCAGCGAATTCGCCGCCCGATACCGGGAGATATCCTACCAAAAATTATCATTTTCACCAGTTTTATTCAAACCGGTGCTGAGATTGTCCGGTGCTTATCAGGTACTTTCGGTAGCGGAACTGTAGCTAGCCATCAATTAGGGATGAAACGCTCTGATGTTGAAAAAAACCTCGATGGCTTTAAAAATGACCCCAATTGTTTTATCCTAGTGTGCGATTCCTCTGGTGAAGAAGGCCGCAACTTCCAATTTGTGAACTGGATGATTAATTTCGATATTCCCTGGTCGCCAAATCGTTTAGAACAAAGGATTGGCAGGATCGATCGCATTGGTCGCCCTTTAAATGTTCAATTTACAGTATTCGCCGGCTCAGACTTAGAGGATAGCCCTCACGATGCTTGGTATGAATTATTAAAAGATGGTTTCGGCATTTTTCATCAATCAATTGCCAGCCTTCAGTTTTATGTAGATGAAAAACTGCCGGAACTAGAAACAGTCCTGTTTCAATCTGGTGCTAGCGGGCTATTAGAAAAAATCGAGTCAATCCGGGAAGGAATCGCTGGGGAACAAGTGAAAATTAGCGAACAAAATGCTTTAGATGAAATTGATGCTCAGGATGAAAATGCTACCGAATATTTTAAAGCTTTAGATGATTGTGACGCTCGCCATCAGGAAATCAAACGAGCAACAGAAGACTGGATTTGTCAAACGCTACAATTCAAGGCAATTGACGATATGAATTTAGCAAAAGTGCAGCATTATAAACATACTGCGCGCACTTTAATTTCCATTCACGATCTAAGAACTCACTTTGCTGATTGTGGAAAACTCTCTGGTACTTATAACCGGAGAATATCAACTCAACATCCTGGTGTCAATCTCTACCGTATTGGGGAAGGATTTGTGGAAGCGCTAGCCTCTTACATTCATTGGGATGACCGAGGTCAATCCTTTGCGATGTGGCGGTGCGATCGCTCTTGGGATGCTGGGGAAGGGATGGAATGGTTCGGTTTTCGCTTTAATTATGTAGTCGAGGCTGATTTGGAATTAGCCCAGCAAGTTTCAACAGATTTTGAGCTGGAGCGAAGTAGATTTGTATCTGTGAAACGGCGCGCTGATGCGTTATTTCCTCCAATCCTAGAGACAATTTTTATTGATGCTCGCTACGAACCAATGAGCATTGTTGAAGATGAAGCTGTTTTAAAGATTCTGCAAGGTTCGTACAAGGGTAAAAGTTCTCATCCCTGCCGAGATTATAATTTAGCAAAAAGTCGATTATCGGTTCTCAATGAGTTTGTTGATGAGAGTAAGTGGCCTGATTTGTGCAGTCAGGCGCGTGAGACTTCGGAAATACTGTTGCGCGATCGCACTTTTTTCATCTCGCTCTGCGAACAGCGCGCCCGAATCGCCGACCAGAAACTAGGAAATAGACTAGACCAACTGCGGCTGCGCCTCAACCGAATGGCTGAAAGCGAACAAACTTCGCACTCTTTACTAGCAAAAGAAGTCAACATAGAAACTGCGTTAAGTCAAGCTATTTTAGAAGGAATTCGCCATCCGCGAATCAAGCTTGATTCTGTAGGATTCATTGTAGTTTCTGGGCGACCTCCGGTTGAATCTCAGGAAGGGGGAGATGAGTGATGGCTGATTCTTTTCAAAAGCTCAGAGAAATTATCCAAACAGGTAAGATTCCTGCCGATACAAGTCAATTTTCAGAAGTCGGTTACAGGCGCTTGCTGGAAACTTTGGATGCTGCGGGAACTTCTTATGCGCCGGGAATGGGAGATATTGCGGCTCTGATCCGTCAGGTTCTGCGGCGAGAATACGAGCAAAAGGGTGGGATACCCCCAACTTTGAAAGTACCTCGGACTTCTCTTTTTCCAGATCGCGAAATGTGGCAACAAAGCGGGATCGATATTTTGATCGAAGGTGCGGATTACTATCTGATTAGCGCTCACCCTTGGCAGCCTGATTGGCTAGATTTTTCCGCACAATATCCCCCAGATAAACCCGTATTTGATGAGAAAAAACGCCGCAATTACGAGTCAGTAGAGGGAGATCCGTTTCTGGAATTGGTGGATAGGAAAAATTACCGGAGTGTGGGACAGCGCGAGGCAATTCGTGCTGTTTTAACTGCTCCTGACAATTCGACACTAGCGATTAATCTGCCTACTGGATCGGGGAAAAGTCTTTGCGCTCAACTGCCGGCGCTGGTGCGATCACAAAATGCTGGTGTAACAGTTGTTGTAGTACCAACTACAGCACTAGCCCTTGACCAAGAACGAGCTTTAAAACCTTTTGTGAACCATGCCACTGCCTATAATGGCGACGAGTTTGGGCAAGAACAAGAGAGACGACAGGAAATTCGCGATCGCATTCGCAAGGGCACCCAGCGAATCGTTTTCACCTCACCCGAAAGCTTGATGAATTCTCTCGCACCTGCTCTTTACGAAGCAGCAAAATCAGAAATGCTGCGGTATTTCGTAATAGATGAAGCGCATATCGTCGAGCAGTGGGGCGATAAATTTCGCACAAAATTTCAAGAACTTCCAGGCTTGCGAAGAGATTTGTTGCGCTGGACTTCTTTTACAACTTTATTGCTGACAGCCACCTTAACAGAATCCTGTTTAGATACCCTAGAAACTTTTTTTGGGCAACCCGGCCCTTTTCAAGTAATATCTGCCGTACAGTTGCGGCCGGAACCGTCTTACTGGTTTGCTTTGTGTCAAAGTGAAGAAGTCAGGAAACAGCGATTAATTGAAGCAGTTTATCATCTTCCCCGCCCTCTGATTGTTTACGCCACCAAACGCGAAGATGTCCGGCGATGGCAACAGGATTTATTGTTTGCTGGATTCAAACGGTGTGCGATTATGACCGGGGAATCCAGCCCAGAAGAACGCTCTCAACTGATTGAAAATTTGCGCGAGAGACGAGTTGATATAGTTGTTGCTACTTCTGCCTTCGGATTGGGTGTGGATCAGTCAGATATTCGAGCCGTGCTTCATGCTTGCATTCCAGAAACGATCGATCGCTTTTATCAAGAAGTGGGTCGAGGAGGTCGAGACGGCAAAGCAGCAATCTCGCTCACCTTACATACCAATGAAGACTTAGAGATTGCCAAATCGCTTAATGACAAATCTGCCATAACGATCGATCGGGGTTTTCAGCGGTGGAAAAGTATGTTTTTGAGGAAAGAAATTCTTCCCGATGGGCGGTTTCGCGTTCCCGTCAATATTCCTCCATCCTTACAATCAGGAGACATTGACATGAACAGCCAACAGAATCAGGCTTGGAACATCCGCACTTTAACGCTGATGAGTCGATCGGGTTTAATCGATATTGATGCCGAGGAACCGCCGCGAAGAAGAAATTTTAAATCGGAAGCAGCTTATAACGAAGCTTGGGAACTGCACAGAGAGTCCCGGTTCATCCGCATCCGAGATGAATCACATCTGAATCGTCAAACTTGGGAACATAAAGTAGAGCCAATTCGCCAACAGCGCCAAAACTGGAGCTATAAAAACCTGCAATTGATGCGTGAGGTTTTGCGGCCGAAACGCTGTATTTCCGAAATCTTTGCTGAAGCTTACACTATTCCCGCCCGTGTACTGCCAGAACCGAGAAAACAGGTGATAGTTTCTCCCGCTTGCGGTGGATGTCCTGTTTGCAGAAAAAACAGGGAACCAGAGTTTTCGGGAATTATACCCGCGCCATTACCTGTATGGCAAAAACCGAATTTTTTTGTAGGTGAAAAACTCAAATACTTGCTGGGAGAAGATAAGTTAATGCTCGTTTTCTATGAGTCTCTTGAATCTCAAAGCTGGAAACTCAAAAGCTCTAAATTTTTTAACTGGTTAATCGAGCAGGGAATTAATAATCTGGTGGTGGCTGATGAATTTCAGAGTATATTGATAGCAGAAACAAATGGAATTGCCGATGCTTGTATATTTGTGTTTGGAAAATACGAACCCATGCTGATGCCGCGCATTCCCACCCTGATATTTCATCCGCCCGGAAAGGCTATCCCTCACAACTATCTGTCACTCAACAGAACTTCTCAAGCTCCGCTAATCATTATGCTTCCCGTAGATACACCCGATCCGAGCCGCGATGACCGCAAGCTGATTAATATTTTTTCAGGCAGATACTTGATGTTTAACCATTTTTGCAGGGAGGTTAATTTATGAGCGTCTTAAAAACTGCTTTGGCTACTCCTAGCAGAATGCGAGGAATATTTAGATATTTACTTGAAGCACCCAAACAGCGCGAAAACAAGGAAAAACTCACTCGGCTGCTTTCTCCAGATGAATTGTCAGAAGGGAGAAACAAAAGTGCCGAACATCCGATGTTTGATGCTGCACTGCGAGAAAGCATAAAATGTCGCTTATTAATCGCAGACAATGATGATATTGCTATAAATTTTGAGCTTCCCGAAGCATCTCGACATCCTAAAATGGGTGATAAATTGTTACCCGATACGCTGGTACAGCTATTGTTTGCTTCTGATAACGAAGATGAAGAAGATTTAGGTCGGTTAATAGCATGGTATTTAGCACAGGATATTTATGATGCTCCCGGTACATGGCAAGAAGTAGAACAGCGTGTCGCAGAGCAGGGAGTTGCTGAGTCTTTAGATTTGAAAATATCCAGCAATAGTTTGTTTGGTCAAGTCGAGGACTGGATGTGTTATTTAGGGTTTGCTTGGGGTCATGCTTCAGATTCCAACAAAAAACTTGTTGTGGCTGAGCCAACTGCTTATCTCAGAAGAAATTTAAATAATTTATTTCAAGGAGAAGCAAAAGCTAAACTTTCAATCCGAGATTTTCTCGATCGCCTAGCTCAAAAATGTCCTCTGTTTGAAACGGGAAAATTTCGAGAACAGGTAGAAGAAAAAATTGGTTTTCGCTTACCAAATCACTTATCAACTAGCACGGCTTTTGCTTTATTTCGCCTTCAGGATGATGGTTGCATCCAGCTTGTAAAAGAGTCGGATGCCGATTTATTCATCTTTCCAAGTGGTGACAAAGAAGCAGGATATTCTCATATTATTTGGACGGGAGTAGAACTATGACTTTTACAAAATTTGTTTGCTGGGATGTCGATCGCGTTCGCCGCGTAATGGGTGTGGAGGCTACGCAAACTCCAGATAGTATATTTCTGGCAACTCACCATCCAATTGCCATGTACCGCCAGGAACTTATCGATGCACCGTCGCGAGTTCCCTACAGTGAGGAACAATTTCTGAAAGACTTTCTCGCTGAAAAAGATTTCGCTTTCGTGCCAGTTTTAGGCAGTTCGGGGACGGGAAAATCTCACCTGATTCGCTGGCTAGCTGCGAATATTGAATCGACCCAAAAGCGCCGAGTTTTGCTCATACCCAAAATAGGAACGAATCTCAAAGATATTATCAGTTTAATATTAGAAGGGATGGCAGGAGCAACTTTTGATGAATACCGGCAGCGTTTAAATCGAGCCACTAGCAGCTTGACAGAAGCGCAAGCGCGGGAACAACTTCTGAATCAGCTTGCGGCTGCTGTTGGCCCAAACGGTCGGGGCGATCGCAATAAACTTTCTGATGTGGAATATTACCTAGTTGGTGCTGTTGATTCTTTCCTATACGATCCATTTTTCCGAAAAGAATACTGGCTAAAGGATGGAGGTATTATCCATCAATTGGTTATCCACATTCTCGGACAGCGAGATACGGTAGAAGTTGTGGAAGAACGGAGGCAGTTTTCGCTAAATGACTTGCCTCTCAATGTTTTAAACTTGCAAAAAGCTGGGCAGTCGGCGCGGGATTTTTATAGCTTACTCATCGGCGATGAGGATATTCAAAGGGCAACTGTAGATTGGTTGAATCGACATTTAGATGAAGCCATAGCTCAGGTTTTGAGCCTGGGGCGCGCAGATTTACAAAGATTAATGGGGGAAGTTCGTGAAACTTTAGCAGAACAAGGAATAGAGTTAGTTTTGCTGATTGAAGATTTTGCTAAATTGCAAGGCATCGATCGCGAAGTTTTAGAAGCTGTTTTAGCACAACCTCAACAAGCGGGTGGCAAACATTTGTGCGCGATCCGAACGGCGCTAGCTTGTACTACGGGCTATTTTGACAGTCTGAGGTTAGATACTGTAAAACAGCGGATTACTTTTAGCGTTAATCTTGACCTTGGCACAGTTGGCGAACAATCTTTAGTGAATTATGCAGATATCAAACAATTTGTGGGTCGATATCTCAACGCCGTGCGTTTGGAGGATAAAACAATTCAAAATTGGTGGGCTGACTCTCGCAATCGCGAAGGTGCGGATCGAGAATCTCTACCTAGTGCTTGCAATGAATGCGAACATAAATTAGCTTGTCATGCAGGTTTTTCAGAAGCAGACGGTTTGGGTTTGTATCCTTTTACGCCTGAAGGATTAGAACAAATGCTTTCTAGAGTCAATCCCGGCAATTTTAACCCTCGGATTTTGATTAAAGATGTTCTTAAGTGGACGCTAGAAAATTCTGCTGCTGATATCGAGGGCGGAGAGTTTCCTGCTATTTCTGTGCGAGAACACTTTGGCAATAGGTTGCTGGATACAATGTTTCAGAAAGATATTAAAGCCAAAGACCCACAAAATTGCGATCGCCGCCAGATTCTCCTCGATTGGTGGACGGATAGTAACGATATTTGCGATTTGCACCCAGAAGTTCACTCTGCATTTGATATTCCGGCGCTGGGCGTGAAGGTTCAGCCTACAAAAAAATCATCATCTATTTCGGGTGCTAAAGAGTCTAGGTCTTCTGTTAGTAAGTATCAAGTTGAGTCACAATCTCAAACTAAAAAAAATCTGACAGCAGCCGGACAAGTTCCCGACAAGCTGACTAGGCAAAAAGAAAGTCTTGATAGGTGGAACAATCAAGAAATTCTCCCGCAAGATATCGCTGGGGAACTGCGGCCGTTGATTTACTCAGCTATCGGCGAGCGGATCGAATGGGATACGGAAATGCTGCTTAAGGGGGTTTTTGCTAGTAGTGGGACGACATATTTTAAAAGCAGAAATATTACTTTTTTTAGTCCAAAAGTGACGAGGGAGACGATTTCTGGAGTTAAACTATCTCTTCCTCTGAATCCTGATGATGCAGATGAGTTTCGGGAAACGGCGATCGCCTTCCAAGGTATGTTGCAATACAGCCATTACAAGCATTGGAGGTTCCCCGATGGATCTCGCTACTTCCGCACCTACGCTAAACAACTGGAAAAATGGAGTCAGTATGTAGTTGAGCAAATTCGCCTGTATCCCCGCGAGTCTGGGGAACCCTGGAACCCTGTACCTGCTGCTGTTGAGCTACTGGCGATCGCCGCCACAATGGCAGGACATTCTACCAATTCTACTGAAGATTCGATCAATGCTTTGTTTCTCAAACTAGAGCCCAAAGATTTAGAAAATCGTTCAGCTACTTGGAAAAAGCTATTTGGTACTTTACAAAAACACCGCCAAGCTTTACTAGACATTGTTAGGAGTCGAACCGCTTGCACGAAAGGAAGTTCTACACAATTTCAAATTATTGATACTGTTCAAATTTTGGAACCTTTGAAGCAGGTTAGCAAATCTTGGCAGCCTCAATCTGAAATTCCGGCTGATGTTCGGGAGAAGTTCTCGGAAATTGATAAAGCGCGTCAAGCGGTGGATGAAATGCTAGAAAAAGCGATTCAAGAAGAGTGCGATCCGCAACTCGCTGTTTATTATTCTTTAGTATCTGAACTAGGAGAACATATCAATAAAAAGGATGTTTATGATGTTGTAAAACAGGCAATGGATCGAGCAAGCGACGCTGCTGTATTTCGGGGAAGGAAGAGTTTCGATGACCTAACATCTGTCTTGAAACAGTTTAAGGCTATCGGGCTTTCTAGCTATCTAGATACCATGAAACGCTTGCAAATTGAAAAAGATAGTCCAGACATTCAACCTGGGAAGCTGCTGAAGTATCTCAGCGAAAATCATCAAAAAGCAATGACAGAATCTTCTGAATTTCTCAATAGTACCAATAATTTTCTTGATGCTTCTCTAACCGAGGTCAATAACCGGATTGAGGAGTTAGAAGTGTCAGGCGGTGGCACAGTAGAATCGAGCCATAGAGCTATTCAAGATGGATTGGCTAAACTGCGGAATCTAATTACTGAGGTTAAAGGATAGACAATATGCTTCTAGAAAAATCCTATCAATTGAGTGAGTTGTCTCAAAAGACAATTAATCTTCGGAAGTATGCAGAGCATTATCAAGGGTTTCAATCTCGACAAAAACAGATCGAGCAAGCTGTCACTGGAACTCTACTTTTTGTGCAATCTTTGAGAGCTTTTCGCGAAAGAGAAATTGCCAATTTAGATTTAAATCAAAAGGCTGACAGTCTGCTGAAATTTATTGCTAATGTTGAAGCAAAATTTCAGGAAGATCCTGAGTGGATTATAGACAATGAAAATTTCAACAGAAATAATTTTGATTCTAAGGTAAAGGACTTACAAAAAGCTCTGAGAGAGCAATTGAGTCAAGCTTGGTGGCTGTACCGAATTCAAAAGATGCCGAGCACGAATAATGAAATCCTGAATGTGCTGGATAAAGTTTCGGCCTTTAAGCCAACTATCCAACGAATTAGAAATTTAGATGGGCAAATTCGGGAGTATAACTCAATTCCCCAAAGCAGTGAGGATTTTGATAAAGTCGATCGGCTAATTGAGGAATTAAAGCAGTGCTGGGATGGCTTAAATGCTGATGAGGTTCCTGAAGCAGTGCTTCGTTTTCTGAGAGTGGCTGCTAATGAGGGTGCTACCCGGGGACTTTTAACGCCAGAGGTAGAAGATTGGTTGACTAAACACCGTCTGATTGATTCTTTACGAATTCGCTTGACCTAATAAATGGTTTGCGATTGTCCAAGAAATCACTGACGCACCCTCCTGCATTTTCTAGGGTACCGACAAAGTGCGATCGTCTGTACTCTGCGGTGCGTCAGCAGCAAATTGTGTGAGTTGACTCAAATCTCTTGACTGACGCACCCTACTGCATTTTCTAAAGTACAAACAAAGTAAAATTTTAAAAGATTAGATTCTAGGGAACGGCGAGGCCGATATTGTGCGTGTAAATCGGCAGTCGAAAAGTTTTCAATAACTTTGAGATTGAGTTCGTCAGCCAAAGTTGCAATGTTTTCAAACCCAGTAATCCACGGTGCATACATACTTTCGTATTTATCTATGTAATCATTGATATCTTGGTAGCCCGTCGTCCTCAAAATCACCTTTTCCGACATATAATCAAAGGACAATCGGAAATTATGAACATTGTCGCGAATTTGTTCTAATACAAATATTACATCTTTTTTGTCAACCAAAGTAGTGTTGCCTTCCCACAAAAAATATGTCGGTCGAGCGAAATCAAATTCACTCTGTTTCAGCAAGGGGATTAAACCGTCTTTTACGTAATCGCCGGGAATATAGCGAACATTGGCAGTAACTTTGTTTGCTTTGAGAGTTTCTGCTTTTAATTGAAGAGTCGCGCGATCGTCTATTTCAAAATAAATCACTCCTTCTCCATTAATTCTAGCAGCGCGAGTATCCAAGCCTGAACCTAAAATAACTACTTGCTTGCAACCTCCTAAAATTTGATTTGACAAAACATCATCAAAATATTTAGTCCGCAACTTAACCATTTCTTTAGCGGCGGGAGAGCTTTGAGCTATGTGGCTAGCTACTTTTTTTGTTTCCTCATTTAGCCATATTTTTACTACATGATCAGTATACAGAGGAATTACCTCTTCATTCTCTTCTGCTCTAAATTCCGCAACGATAAAAGCAGTACCAGTTACATTTTTCATGGCTAATTTTTCACCCTTACTAAGTAGTTGGTTACAAATAAACATTAGATGGGGACGGGGTTTTTACACCCCTAAACTCCCTTGCATCCTAGATTCTTAGCTAAACCCGCCTACAAAATACTAGGGTTTTTGCCCTTACCTACTTATTGACTTCTCGCATCGGCTAAAGACTCATTGCTCGCTTCAGCATCCGAATGCAGTTCAGCTTGGTGTATTTTATCAGGAATCAGTCCCTCCGGCCGCACGAGCATCATGACAACAAGAGTTAGGCCGAATAGAAATAAGCGCATTTGAATCGGGTCTAAACTGGTTGCCAGAAAGTCTCGCAACTGGGGAATTGCAATCCTGGGGAGTACAAAAGTATTCAGAAAACCCTTGAGGACTTGCGCTAATTGTGGCAGATAAAGCCGATCGGCAGACATGATAATGATAGCCCCCAAAATCACCCCCGTCATATTCCCCAAACCGCCTAAAATCACCATACACAGGATGATTACCGACACCGAGAAATCGAAAACGCTGGGAAAAATCGCGCTGATATAGGCGGCGTAAAATGCGCCTGCAAAGCCCGAAAACGTCGCTCCCATCGCAAAAGCCGAAAGTTTGGTTTTGACCAGGTTAATCCCCATCGCACTCGCCGCTAATTCATCTTCGCGCATGGCATTCCACGCCCTCCCCAAGCGGGAATCTCGCAGCCGCGAAATCATGAAGTAAGCGAAGACAACTAGCAGCAAAATTAGGTAGTACCAGGGAAAGTAGTTGCCGGTGCTGAAAGTACCGACGATGGGGAGAGATGGACGGCCGATCGGGTTTATTCCCGCTTCGCCGCCGGTGAGGTTAAAAGGTCGATCGCACCCAACCAGACACAGCACCAACTCCGGTTTACCCAAAACCGCCGCAACAATCTTCGAGACTGGTTCGTCGATGCGAATCGCCGTTAAATTCCTAAAGACAACCGGGATAATTTCGCCAAAACCGAGGGTAACAATCGCCAAATAATCGCCCTTGAGCCGCAGTGTCGGAATACCGAGGATTACGCCCGATATGCCAGCTACAGCAGCGGCGATCGGCAATACCACCCAAAAGTTCCAAGCAATATTTAACTGCCCAGAAGATAGCAAAGCTGTCGTGTAAGCGCCGATCGCAAAAAACGCCGCATATCCCAAATCCAACAAACCCGCAAAACCCACAGTAATATTCAAACCCAGCGCCAACATAATAAAGATTTGAATCTGTACTACAGTAGCAATCCAGCCAGTCTGAGCCTGAATGTCGATAAACGGAAACAGAATTAGAATAAAAGCTAATGTCACCAGAGTTGCCAGTCGCTGGCGTTCCCCCTGCAAACCCTGCAAAGCACCCATTAACGTAGCTGTCAAAATTGCGATCGTCAAACTGCAAATCCCGTACAGCAGCGTCGTCGGCAAAGCAACAGCAGGTTGACCAGACAAAGGTCTAATCAAAACCCCTTCTACCACACTCGCAACTAACAGCCAAACTCCCAATCCCAAACCCGCTAAACTGCCGATCGCAGCACCCATTTTCGGATTGTAAGCTTTCTGTTCCTGACAAGCGATGAAGCCCGCCGCCGTGCCCATTAGCCAGCCGATGACAGTGCCACTCCAACCGCCGAATAACAAAACCGTCAAAGAGGCGATCGCCCCTAAAATACCAGTCGATTTGATCGCATTAATTATTTTTTTTGACATAGGAAGAAGTTATTAGTTATTAGTCATTAGTCATTAGTCATTAGTCATTAGTCATTAGTCATTAGTCATTAGTTATTAGTCATTAGTTAGATGAAAGAATGCTAGGAATCCCAGTTATAGATGCGACTGACGCGGGTAGTGCGAACTTCTGCCTGACCTCAAGCAACTCGATCGAGCGCTGGCTCTGGAAACGGTCGATCGGGCTAGCTACAGTTTAGAGTCTTTTGAGTTCGATTATTGCACCAAAAGTGACGAAACTTCAAATATACTGGAACTGTTACCGGAACACACTTCAAACGGGCGATCGCTATATGGTACAAGCACCTCAAAAAACTATCACCCTCGACGAGTTTTTGCAACTCCCAGAAACCAAACCCGCTAGCGAATACATCAAAGGTGCGATCGTCCAAAAACCTATGCCGCAAGGAAAACACAGCAAACTACAAGGAAGACTCGTAACAGTCACCAACGACATCGCAGAGAAACCGCAAATTGCCCTAGCCCTACCAGAACTTCGCTGCACGTTTGGTGGACGTTCTATTGTGCCCGATGTCGCGATTTTTGTTTGGAATCGCATTCCCCTAGACGCTGACGGCGAAATTGCCAATACATTTAATGCTCACCCAGACTGGACAATAGAAATTTTGTCCCCAGCCCAAAGCCAAACCAAAGTTACAAACAATATTTTGCACTGTTTGAATGCCGGTTGTCAGATGGGTTGGTTGCTCGATCCCGATGAAAAAAACATTTTAGCCTATCCTGCAGGGCAGCAACCGATTGCATTGCAAGAACCAACAGATATACTCCCGATGCCCAAATTTATGCCGGAAATGCAGTTGACTTTAGGCGAAGTTTTTGGCTGGCTCAAACCAGGGAATATTTAATTGGGCGTACAGTATTCCACTCAATTGAGAAGCGCTATCTTATACTTGGAAATAAAAAATCAATGTGGGCGATCGCCCCATTAAGTATTTTTGGCGTTGCTTAATCCAATACTCCGGACAGTTTTTGGAACGAGACTACAAGCTTACGCGGCGCAAGGATCATAAATAAAGTCCAATTAAATGCAACGAGCGGGGAGGATCTGACATTGATTTAATTATCCACAGGGGCTGCGAAGTCAACCGAGAATAAGCCATTGGGCTATATAAAAACTGTCCGGACTATTCTTAATCAGGGTATGAAAAAAATAAGTTGAAAATCCCTAAGCTTTGTGGATACAGGTTTCTATGATTTGCATATTTAGTCTTTCATACCGTAAATCAGCAACGCCGAATTTTCTAGCACAACTCGATATCAGACAATTAAAACAAGAATTAGGCAGGAGAGAACCTGCAACCTTTTGGGGGAGCAGGCTGTGAAGGCTCCCCCTCTTTGCTGGTTAGCGTACTCCACTTGACCAAGATATCTTCCAAGGTGTAAAGTTAGTTAGCTAGCGCTGCCCTTGTCTAGGTTCCACTAGCTTACTGCGTAGCTTTACAGGTCAGATATTTTTTTATATCATCAGATATCCAATGAAAATTCCAATTTATAGGAACACCACTTATCTCCTGATATCAATTCTTGTAGTGGCAGCTATTTTGCGAGTGATTAATATCAATCAGCCATTTATTGATAGCTTTAGTTGGCGGCAGTCAAGCACAGCCATGATGGCAGAAAATTTCTATCGCAGAAATTGGAATATCTTCTACCCTGAAGTTAGCTGGGATGGGCCTGGGCCTAGCTATAATGGACGCGAATTTCAAACAGTTACTTATATTACAGCTTTTCTCTATACTTTATTGGGACAGCATGATTGGGTGGGACGCAGCGTCGTTGTCCTGTTTAGCTTGTGGGGAATATTTGCCTTCTATCAGTTAGTTTCGCGTATTTGGGATCGGGATCGCGCTCTTATGAGTGCTGCAATTCTCGCAATTTTTCCAGGAAATATATATCTGGATCGGTCTTTCCTTCCCGACCCGGCAATGGTTGCATTGGTTATCACAAGTTTCTGGATGCTGATTGCTTACCTACAAACTGACCGCTGGTACTATTTATTACTTGCCACCCTCTTTGCAATTTGGGGCTTTTTAACCAAACTACCAGGTTTAATCATTGGCATTCCGATGCTCTATACAATATTGGTTGTCCTGGGTCATCGAGGATTACTGCGCCCGAAAAAGCTGATAGTAATTGGAGTAGCTGCTATTTCCATCCTCCTGCCAGTAATTGCCTATTATTTGTGGGCGAGGCATCTTGCTCTCACCTATCCGCCTTACCACTTTGCTGGCAGTGGGAACTGGCTTTGGGATAGTCAGTTACGTGAATGGTGGCAACAAAAATATTTCTTTCCTAAACTATATAATCATATTTATAACTGGCTTTGGACATATCCCATCATGATCCTTGTTGCTATTGGTTTCTTCCTTCCTCCTCATTATACACTTCCTACCCAGGAATCTGAGGAGCAATCAAGTAATGTAGCTGTACCAGTACCAGGGATGTTTCATTGGTGGATACTTGCTTTTGCAATTTATTACTTCATTGGCGCTCAACAGCTCGTCGCAAATCCTTCTAACTTAAATATTGTCAACCCAGCCGCCGCCGCTCTAGCAGGAAATGGTTTGATGGCACTGGCTTCCTTCGCCAAGCGAGTCGGAGGTTCATCTTCCACATTAGCCCTCATAACGGCAATACTACTAATCATTTCTGGAATTGGTTATAAACAGTTAAATAAATCGTGCTATTATCCTTGGGCAAAAGATGGCTACGAACTAGGGATAGCTTTGCAGCAAATAACTCAACCAAGTGACCTTGTGGTTACCATAGCTAATCGTGGAGGTGGCGATCCCGTCGCTATCTATTATAGTCAACGACGTGGCTGGGTTTTTCCTCCTCAGAGGTATCAAGGCAGCATTGGAAAAAATAGGGTGGGTTGGGAAGATAAAATAAAAGATGATACTTTAATTGTACTCTTGAAAGACCTGATTATCCTGGGAGCAGATTGGATGGGAATTGTTAAATATGACAATAATCAAATAGCAAAAGATAACCCTAAATTGGTTGCGTACATTCAAAAAACGTTGGAACTCTATCAGGAAACACCCAACTGGGTTATTTATCGAATTCCTCCCAAAATTAAAACAACCAAGCGCTAGAACCATGAGACTTTGGGGTCTTATTTGTCGGGAGTAGATTGTTGAGATGGCATGAGTGAGTGGGTCAATCCAAAATCTAAAATCTAAAATCTAAAATCGAATGACTTGCATTCCATGCCAACTCCCTCCGCAACGCTCGGCCCAACATTGACCATATAATCCAATTCAAAAACTACTATGGCGACGTATGGATAGCCCGTATTCAGTTAACCTACCCACCGATTTTTGAATTCCCCTTGTCTTGATTTTTTGACCTTGAATCACAGCGCAACTTTAAGCAATGGCTATCAATAATATCAAATTGCTGATCGGTTGACAACCCCGTCAGGGCGCAGCAGTTAAAAAATGGTGTAATTTGTGGTAAATTACTCCGACGGCCTTTGTCGCGATCGGCGAGAGGTTTTTTCGCTCCCGAGCTCCCAATAATCCGCCTAAATAGTTCCTAAACTCCCATTTTTGGGCTTGATGACCAAAGATATCGTCAAATCTTTGACACCATTTATCAAAGCAGGGGGGCATCGCGGCGGGGGTCGTCTCTTTCATTGCTCATTCTTTAACGTTATATGCTTGCTCTTCAAGCATTAGAACTCATTTAGCTCGTATTTTTTGTTTAAGTCCCGATAAGTATCTCTTGCCATTATTTCACCCGTGCAACTTCAAACCTTCTCCTGAACATTCTCGCCCAACAAACCGCCCGGCCGAAAAGCCAAAATTACCACCAAAACCCCAAACACCCAAGCATTAGTCCAGCGACTCGACAAATACTGATCGCTCAAAGACGACAGCAACCCAATCAAAACCCCTCCTAACATCGCCCCGACAATATTGCCAATTCCCCCCAAAACCGCCGCCGTAAAAGCCCTCAAACCTGCCGTAAACCCCATCGTAAAAACAATAGTATTGTTGTACAGACCAACCAGAATCCCAGCCGAACCCGCCAAAGCTCCCCCAATCAAAAAAGTCAGAGCAATAATCTGATCCACATTAATTCCCATAATTTTAGCAGCATCGCGGCTTTGAGCAGTTGCCCGCATCGCCTTTCCCAGACGAGTGTATTGCACAAACACATGAAGCAAAACCATCAATACCACCGCCACCACCAACACAATTAAATCTTTCGTAGTAAATACAATACTCGTTTGAATTCCCAAAGCTTTGAAAATATCAACTCGCGGCAACAAATCGGGAAAGCTTTTCGGCGCAGCAGAATTAGAACCCATCACCGGAATAAAAGCTTTCAATCCTCCCCAAAACAGCCCCATATTTTGAAAAATAAAAGAAACTCCAATTGCCGAAATTAAAGGAGCTAAACGAGGAGCATTTCGCAAAGGTCGATAAGCATACTTTTCCACAACAATATTGAGTCCAGCACAAAACACCGAACATACAATTAAAGCAACTAACATCACCGGTATAGCAATAGCCAAAGGTGCGCCATCTTGCATCCCAAAAGCCCCGAAGACGGTTAGGGAAGCAAAAGCACCCAACATATACAAGTCGCCGTGAGCAAAATTGATTAACTCAATAATGCCATAAACCATAGTGTAACCCAAAGCAATAATTGCAATCAGCGCACCGTTGACAAGACCAACTAATAATTGTTGGATAAAAACTTCAGGATTGCTGACTATTTCTCCTAAGATTTTTGGTAAATCAAATCCTGCGATCGGGCCTAATAGCAAAACTATATAAACTACACCTAGATATAAGAGAATACTTTTCCAGTTTTTCATAATTATTCGTAATTGGGAATTGGAAATTGGGCATTAGGAACATTCATTCTACTCGTTTCTAGGCAGATATTAGAAACGCGGATTCGGAGGCTCTACCTCCTATTTTTCGGATCGGAAAGCCCAGCAGACCAAGAGTGACATTGGTTCCTAGGCTCTGCTTAGGAACCAGTTAAAATCACTACTGACAACAGTCAACAGTCAACAGCCAACAGTCAACTGACAACAGTCAACTGATTAATTATTCGGTCTTGAGCGCATTCACGAACTCCCACTTGCCACCTTTAACAACATTTCCTGACATTGTAGTCAAGCTCGTGTCGCCGTTGGTGTCAAAACTCCAAGTGCCGAGTACCCCGTTAAAGTCTTTAGTTGCCAAGACAGCTTCGCGGATAGCAGCGCGGTCATTTTTGCAAACTGTATTAATTGCGCCGATCGCAACTTTAGCAGCTTCATAGGCATAAGCTGCATAAGCTTCCGGTTCAGCATTATATTTTGCCTTGTAACTTTCGTACCACTTCGCGCCCGCACCAGTCAATTCTTGAGGAGGCAAGCCGCCAAAAGTAGCGTAAATTCCTTCGGCATCTTTGCCAGCCGCGTCAATTAAAGCTTGCTCTTTAATGCCGTCGGGCCCCATGAATTTAACTGCATCAGGCGTCATTCCGACATTTCTCATGTCTTTAATTATTTGTCCGGCATTGCTCTGAGTAGTGCCACCGAAGTAAATCATGTCGGGATTTAAAGCTTTGATCTTATTCATTAACGCCTTGTAGTCGCTAGCTTTAATATCAATTCCCTCTCTTCCGAGGACTTGAATCCCCAACTTTTTAGAAGTTGCTTCAAAAACATCAGCGATGCCTTTGCCGTAGAGTTCTTGGTCGTCGAGAATGTAGACTTTTTGTACGCCTAAAGATTTCGCCCAGTTGCCAGCTACAGCCCCTTGAAGGTCGTCAGCGGGGACAACGCGGGTGAAATTACGAGTGCCAGCGGGATAATAAACGTTAGGTTCTTTGGCTTCGCCTTTTCCTGGTTTAGTCAGTCCCGGATAAGTGTTGGCCGGACTGATCATGACGATGTTAGCTTGGTTGAGCACGGGAATGGAGAGTTTGGCGGCACCGGAGTTATAGTGACCGATGACGGCAACTACCGAAGCGTCAGCGACGGCTTTGTTGGAGTTCGAGGTTACTTGGGCGGGGTCCCATTTGCCGGCCGCGGCGGTGGCGTCATCGTAAACTTCGTATTGGATTTGGATTTTGCCGTCGCAAGCTTTGGAGTTGGTTTCGGCGAGGGCTTGTTGGATGCCGTTGACCATTGTTTGAGCTTGACCCAAGGCGCTGCCTGTCATCGGCAGCATGGAGACAATTTTGACAGTATTTGGGTCTCCGGGGCTGCTGACTGCGACGGGAGTGGCTGCGGGACTGGTTCCGGGGCTGCCTCCGGGAGTTGTGGCGGTGGGTGCTTGAGGATTTTGACAGCTAGCGCACAGAGAGGCTATTCCGGCGGCAAAAAGTAATTTCCGCAATCCTCCGACGCCGAGATTGTGTGTTGAGTTGATTTTTGGGGATGTGGCACTTTTGCCCCCTGACTTCTGGGAAAAGTTCATAGGTTGGTTTGTTTGTTGCTTGCGTCTTAGCATATTTTCACTGTTTTAAGTATGTAGTCAAGGGTTAGCACAAGTTTAAAAAATTTGTGTCAACTATCAAAAACAGACCTAGAAAGGCAACATCAGGACTTAGGCCGAGCGATCCTGTATCAGCGGCGGCGGGGGCTGCCCGTACAATGCGTGAGTTCACGATTCCCTCGCGGTTAACTAGATCCGCGATCGCAGATTTCAGTATATGTGTTGACATTGTGTATACAAAAAATCATAATATAAATATGCTAGGGCTACTAGCTCAAATTACTACTGTGTCTAGCCAGAGGTAACTGTTATGCACCCGCCAGCATCTGAAGAATCAGTCACCCAGACCCGCGATGTGACAATCAACATTCGAGCTAAGCCGAATCAACGCGCTGTAATCGATCGCGCGGCCCAATTACAGGGAAAGAGCCGATCGGAGTTCATGCTTGAATCAGCTTACCAAAAAGCTCAAGATGTTCTTCTAGACCGCTGTTTTTTTGGGTTAGATGAAATTAAATTTAAGCAATTTTTGGCGCTGCTGGATGCACCGCCGACGCCAAATCAGAAGCTAAACGCATTACTAAAAACAAAATCTCCGTGGGATTAGATCGAGATTTAGGCCAACTCTGCCCCCCTGAAAAACTGAACTCGTTACATCAAATTGAGACCTTTGATTCAGGCAACAGTCAGTTAGATGAATGGCTCAAGCGCCGCGCTCTGAAAAATGAGTCAGAGGGGGCTTCACGGACTTATGTTTTGTGCGATCGCCAAGCAGTCATTGCGTACTATTGTCTTGCAAATGGAGCAATAGCACAAACTACTGCAACGGGTAAAGTCCGGCGCAATATGCCCGATCCGATTCCTGTTATGGTGATTGGACGGCTTGCCTGCGATCGCAACTGGCAA
The DNA here is from genome assembly GCF_036702475.1 of Microcoleus sp. D2_18a_B4. NCBI lineage: Bacteria > Bacillati > Cyanobacteriota > Cyanophyceae > Oscillatoriales > Microcoleaceae > Microcoleus > Microcoleus sp. D2_18a_B4. Next base: position 10,562 of record NZ_JAUBTL010000020.1, on the reverse strand, counting down.
GGCCTCGGCATCGGACGCGCTTTGCTGCGGGATGCAATTCTTCGCACTTTGCAAGCTGCTGAGATTGCAGGGATACGGGCAATTCTCGTACACGCTATCTCCGAAGATGCGAAGCAGTTTTATCAGAAGTGCGGGTTTACTGTTTCGCCGATCGATCCGATGACACTCATGGTGAAAGTTAGCGATGCCATTGCTTCACTTTAGCTCAGACATTATTTGCTCTCGTTGGAGGTTGACTCGCGGATGATTGAGTTGCAATCAGATTTAGAATATGTAGTGACCGATCGATTAAAAGTCTCTCTGGATGCGATCGCGCAATTTTGCCAGCGCTGGAACATTGTCGAGTTTGCCCTGTTTGGCTCAGTGCTGCGGGATGATTTTCGCCCTGATAGCGATGTGGATGTATTAGTTACTTACGAGCCATCCCACCGCCTCACGCTGTCTCATTTATTGAGTATGCAGGAAGAGATAGAGGATTTATTTCACCGTTCTGTAGATTTGGTGGAAAAAAAGCTGTTAAAAAATCCCTATCGGCGATCGAACATTTTGAAAACCTATCGAGTGATTTATGCAAGCGGGATATCATGCCCGGTCAAATTCCTCCGCTTAGCGCTTGAGGGCGATCGATCCGGTTTGTAGTGAGGACTTTAGTCCTTCGATCCTGCGGACTAAAGTCCTCACTACAAACTAATCTTAATCGAGCTCATTCAATCGGACATCAACTACGGTAGCTGACCTAATTTTTGAGTAAGAATCCCTACAGCCACTTCGTAATCCTTTCCGAGGAGGTAAGCGAAATGATAATAGCTGGCAAGATAGAAATCGCAACCAAACTTCTGATAGCGATCGCATATCGCCAGAAATCCATAACGGGCATCGCTGGGCTTTGTGAACCAATCACGATGGTAAGAGTCCTGAAGAAACAGGGTGAGTGTCTGTTGGTCAGCACTCGGAATCAATCGAATGGGATGGATGCTGGCATGGTGCGATCGCGGCACTGGCAGCAGCAGGTTATACTCTTGGACTGTGAGAAAATCTGCCAGACTATCTTCGGATATCTCAAAGTAGGATTGCTGCGGTAACTTCAGAAAATGGTGCCACGCCATCCAAAATTCGTGTTTGCTGTCAAATCCTGGATCGATATCTAATCGCCACTGTCGATCCTGACATAAATCATCGAGAACATCTTGGGGCAAATCCGTGAGTTTCATGAGTCGTTTCCCTGCAATCCTTTGAACCGCCTAGTTCGACTATTCTAATAGATATCTAGAGAAGCAAGAGATATTTCAAAAGAGCGATCGCCCGCAAATAAAAGGTGCGCGCTCGCACTCCACTTATTCCTAATTCTCTCGCTCCTTTAACGGTTCAAACACCAACAGTGAATCGATCGCCCGTAGAGCCTCCGACATTCGCAACTCGTGCGTTCCTCCCACAGTAATATAGCTGGTAAAAGTATAGTCATTTATAGACATGAGAGGCTTCAAGTCCCTCTCCCTTTGCTTTTACTTTAAGCGGATTGACCCTTCTTAAGCTGAACTACGCAGCTCCCTATCCCATCGCTGAACGCATTTGGGATTGCTTTTCTGAGAATATTGTAAGCACCATTCACGTCAGAATTGATCAACTGACCAGTCGAGGTTTTGTACAAACCTCGCTTAATCCGTTTCCCGGTAAAGACAGGTTCTGTTTCTGTCTCCCCATAAACAGGAATTGAATCTAATCCTAAAAAATTCGCTCTGGATGTGTATGATTCCTCCTGCACAATTACCTTAATTCCAACTAGAAAAGCTTTGTACTCCAACATCTCAATTAATCGAGCGTGAGGAATACTGACAAAGTTTTGGTTAGTCTGCTTTCCGAGATTAATATCGGTTTTCCACTGTACATTCTTACCGATTACTAGCGTCCCAATTTTTTGCGCGACCAAGACATCGACAATCGTGCGACTTGCTTGATGCAAGTAATTGTCTACTTTTTGATTGCGGCAGCGAGTTAATCGCTGAATACGAGGTGAAGTCTTGCGGTTCCCTTTCAATTGTGATTGCAGTTTTGAAGAACGCTTATTATAGAACTGGTTGATCGATTTCAATGGTCGCCCGTTAATCAACAGCGGGACAAAACCCGGTCGATTTGAAGTTAGCGCCGCTAAATTATTCAGTCCTAAATCAATACTGGCTGCAAAGTCATTCTCTTGGGTGGCGGACTCCGGCTCGTCATAAATTACCTCCACTACATAAGAATCACATTTTGGAACCAACCTAATTTGACAAATCCGGTTAGGGTTGACTTTAGTCTTAATTGAAAGTTCAGTACCGGAAAGTTTGATAATTCCGCTTCTCAACTGCTTACTGCTAATCGCCTGAATCGTATATACAAGAAGGTTTCGACCCTTAAGCTTATCTTTGTACTTTGGTAGTTTTGGCCGACCAGTGAATTTAGAAGAGTCGGCTTTGTAGGCTTTAGCTGCTTCAAAAAATGACTTCCAATTCTTATCTAGCACCATCAATATTTGTTGACTCACTTTGGCAGGTAAAGCCTTGTATGCCTCGTGAAACTTCATCAATCGATTCATCTCGTTGTAACCGACATAGCCCCATCCATAAATAAAGTTCTGGCGAATGACGTAGTTAGCGGCATTGTACAGATTCTTGGATTTAAAAGCTAGTTGGTCAATTTCGGCAAAACGGGATTCTGTTGATTTAATGATATGCCTTTCTGCTAATTGCATTCAGCACCTCCATCTTTCAACTCGGCAATTATCTTTTCCGTTTTTCTGCTAGCGCGTCGCTCTCCGTAAAGTCGAGCAGCAAAGCTAGTAACTATAGCCACTAAGTCTTGCATTAACTCATCTTTTCCATTTTCTGCTAAGTTGACTATCTCTAACCTAACTCCCAACCGTAGTAATAAAACATCTAGATAATTTGTGCCAAAGCGAGCCAAACGGTCTTTGTGTTCAACTAATAAAATGTCGTAGTCATCTTGTTGCAGTAGGGACTCTAACTGTTTTCGGTGGTCGTTCAATCCGCTGCCCATTTCTTTGACATTTTTAACAATTTGATAGCCGTTAGCAATGGCGTACTCAGTTAACCTCTCCGATTGACGGTTGAGGTTATCTTTGTTTTCTGAAGATGAGACTCGACTGTAAATAGCGACTCGGTTCTTCTTGACCTGGCTTGATGGCGATTGTGGCAAGTAGTCAACTATAATCAGGCCGCTTTCCGTTTGCCGTGCCGGATGTGGCAGTTTGTTTGCCTTCCACGCCTAGCCATGCTGTTGTGTAACTTATGCCTATTGCCTTGGCGTAGTCAGGTAGTTTCATTTTGACCTCCTGACTACATAATACTACCATCGCCCATTACTGCTTATAAACTTAATGAAGTTTTACAATACCGCTTTCCTTTCTTCTGAAGAATCTCAAAAAACCACTGGTGCATAGTCATTCGTAAATGTTCGCTTTCTCGCGTTCCATCCTGAACAAACCCGAAATCTGGCTGAGTCAAAATATACAAATCGTAGTGGCGGCTGTCTGCTATTTGCTCGACCATCGGGTGTTCTGAACCAAGGTAACGGTTGTGCCAAATACAAGTAGCTAAAGAATCTGTATCGCAGATAACGACTTTGTTAGCGCGAGTAGCAATATCGTCTTCTATAGCAGCTTGTTTCTTGGCAATTTCTACAAATTCATAGCTGTCCCAAATTTCAGGATCGGGCGAATATTGCCTACCTTCCCAGTAACACCTGCCGTATTCGGGAACCCAAGCAGTTTGGTAGTGCTGTGCGAGCGATCGTGCCAGGGTAGTCGTGCCGCTCGATTCTACACCCAGCACGCAGACTCGTTTGGCAAAGTAGGCTTTGGCTGGGGGAGTCAGCATTTGCCAGTGTTCGGCTAAGTGCGATCGCAATTGCGTTCCCGAAATCGGGAATTTGAGCCGTTCGCGATCGACTGCACAGTGTTGAGATCCCATCAGTTTTGCCCAAGGTTCGCCGTAATCTTCTGAAGAAAAAGCGATATCGGGTTTTCGCCCAGAAAGCACCTCAAGAGTCCTCTGAGCCCAAGGTTCGGGGGCTTCCGGCAAATCGTCGAGCACTTCGATAACTTCTGCATCGGGATGCAAAAACCGAATCCAGTCGGCTCTAACGCTTCCTGCAACTGCTTGATTTGTTTTATAACAGGCGAGAACGATTAAACGGTCAACCTTTTTTTTAGCTTCTCGAATTAAGTAGTCGTGTCCTTTGTGGAAGGGGTAAAATTTGCCTACAGTAACACCGAGTATCATAAAGATTGCTGCTGTTTTAACTTTTGTTCCGAGTAAATCCGCTGAAAATTTTGCAGTCCCAAAATTGCCATCAAGCAAAATATCGCGTACAAAATACTCGTCAGATATAGCCCGCGCGAGGCATACAAGGGAACGTAAATCGTGTCTGCAACAATCCACAAATACCAGCTTTCGAGATAGCGTTCCATCAGATACAACTGGGCGATCGCGCTTAAGATGGTGGTCAGGGCGTCCCAAAATGGTGCCGCACCGCCCAAATATACTAATACTGTTCGCAAGCCAAATACGCCAACTGTAACTAAGACTGTGGTGAGGATGAGCCAGCGTTGATCCATGCGAGATACAGGTTTTTCTTTGCTGTTTTCGCCACCCCGCAGCCAAATATAAATTGCTTGGAAGCTAGTGATCAAATAGAAGGATTGAAGCGCAACTTCGCCGTAAAGTTTAACTTGATAAAACACCGCAGCGTAGGCGATAACTCCGATTAAGCCGATCCACCAGCCTAGGGGATTGTTTTTAGCAAGCAGCCAAACGCTCCAAGCAGAAGCGATCGCGGCTATCGCTTCGATTAAGTCGAGTTGGATAGGGACAAACCACTGCACTGAAAGCAGGAGCACGAAGATGCTTGCTGCGAAGCCGATTAAGTTTGGCAGGTTCCCTTTTTTCATGGCAATCCCTATCTCGGCTGGCTATATTGACTGCGAAATCAAATCCGAATCCTTTTTGTCCTTGGAGCGATCGACACTAAAATCTTCATAGTACGATCGCTCAGTATTCACATCCCACAAATCGTGCTTTTCGCCGAGAATATTTCTCACAGCCAGCATCCCCGTCAGCATGGAATGGTCTTGGTTGTTGTATCGGTGCATACCGTTTCGCCCGATCGTCTGCAAATTCTCAAATCCCTTCAAAAAACCTTCAAGTACCTGCAAATGTCCTCGATATTCCCCATCATAAACGGGATAAGCTTTAAGTTGCCGTATGACAACTCCATCTTCCACCTCAGCAGTGGTTGCTAACCCCAAACCCACCAACTCGCGAGTTGCTAATTCGATAAGTTCCGCGTCCGACATTTCCCAAATCTCGTCGCCTACGCTACAGAAATATTCCATTCCTAAACAACTTTTGCTGGCATCGGGAACTAAAGCGGCGCTCCAATTTTTAAAGTTTTGAATTCGTCCAACTTTGGCTTCGGGGGAGTGAATGTAAATCCAGTTGTCAGGAAACAAATCCTTGCGATCTACAATCAGCGCTACAATCAAAAAATCTCGATATTTGAGCGATCGCGCGGCGTGCAATACCTCTTCGGGGGGCTGCGGTTTCATTCTTGCTACCAGCGCCGATATCGGCATACTCGTAATGAAATTATCAGCAGAATATTGAACTAATTCTCCGTTTTGCTCCGCAGTAATACTTTTAATCGTATTACCTTCACGCTCAAAGCTAATCACTTTAGTATCGAGATAAACCTTGCCGTCTTTATTCTCCACAGCTTCCGCGAACTTTTCCCACATCATCCCCGGCCCCAAGGCCGGATAATCAAACTCTTTGATTAATGTTTTAGTGTCGTTGCTGCCAAACAAAGCATTAATAATTGCTGTCGTCAGCGACAATCCTTTAATCCGCTGCGCCGCCCAATCTGCTTGAATTTCCGAACAAGGAATGCCCCAAACTTTTTCAGTGTAAGTCTTAAAAAATGTTTTGTACAAGCGTTCCCCAAAACGATTGATCACCCATTGTTCAAAAGTTTTTTCTTCCGTAAGTGGCCAAATTTTCACTTTCAGATAGCTCAAAATAATGAGCGTACTCTCAATTATCCCCAAATTAAAGAGAGTATTGAAGGCACTGATTGGATAGTTAAAAAATTTACCTCGATAAAAAATTCGCGACAATCGTGGCACTTTAATAAACTCATTTCCCAGCACCTCTTGCCACAACTGCTGCACGGCTTCAACTTTAGTATAAAAGCGGTGGCCGCCAATGTCGAAACGATAGCCTTTGTAGGTTTCTGTGCGAGCTATTCCCCCAACTTTATCACCTTTTTCTAGTACAACAGGGATGATGCCTTGCTTGACTAGCTCGTAGGCAGCAGTCAAGCCCGCAGGGCCTGCACCGACGATCGCAACAGGATAATGTTTCACTCAGCCTACCTCCAGCTTTTTTATCCAAACTATACAGTTATTTATAACTTGTCACAGTGATAGATGCACCCGTGAATACCCTGAGAAACTCTCGATCGACCTGATGTTTAAGCACAATTTGCCTTGATTTATTGAGCGGATACCGGCAAACTAACTTTGCCAGTCACAGGCTTTTTTTGGTATAAGTAGCGACCCGTGCCGATCGCGAATGCCAGTCCGCTGTAAAAGTAGAAAAGCCAGTGCCACGGAATAGTTTTCAGGGCAAATAGGATACCGTGTTTACGGTGAAAAAATCGGTAAAGCGGTGCATTAATTGCTACCAGCGGTATTGCCAGCAAACCAGCCAGTAGGAGAAAGCTCAGCGACCAGCACGTCCCCAAAATTGCCAGCAGCACTGCATAAGTTAAAATCACGCTGATGCGGTTTGAAACTTGCAAGTTGAGGTCGTTATTCAATTGGCGATCGCGCCAAATCAGTTCTGTCCAAGGCAGTGCTCGGTAGAAAAAGTCAGCTTTCACCATACCCATAGGTTTCCACCGCTTTAAATGCTTCACCTGCAATGTTTTGCACAGCCGAATGTTATAACCTGCTTGTTTCAAACGGTAGCCGAACTCAATATCTTCGATCGAAGCTTGGCGGTAACTCTCATTAAAGCCGCCCATCTGCAAAAAAATTTCCCGGCGAATCACTCCGCAAGCGCCCCAAAAAGTCGAAGCTTCTTCGTTACCTGTTTGGTGCACGTAGTGGTGCAGCAAGTTCCTGTACTGCGATAGAAAATCAGGATCTCCGGGAGCATCGTCGTAAGAGCCGATGAAAGCAGCTAAGTAGGGATTATTTTTGAACACCGATATCGCATAGCCCACAGCTTCTGGACAAACAGCGACATCAGCATCCACAAAAAACAGAATATCTCCCTTTGCAGCCTGGGCACCCAAATTCCTGGCTCGCGCTGGCCCTCCGCATTCGGGAATCCTGATCACTTTGGCGCCGAATTCCTGGGCCAGACGCCAGGAACCGTCGCTTTCGCCATCTGCTACTACAATAATCTCGATCGGCCTGGGCACAGTTTGAGCCAGTTTTGACAAACAGGTGCGGAAGTAAGCGCCCCCGTTGTGGACTGGGATAATAACGGATACAGTGGGGTCGGCGGTAGAAATCATTACCTAAATTGTTTAAATTGCAGGGTCTAAAATTTGCTGGATTTTTATTGGTGCTACTTTACGAAGGGTAAAATTAGCTCTACTTTTTTATTTATAACTCGATTTCTGTTTGTCTTCAACTAGATTTTTTGCTGGTATTCTCGATTTGATTTTTCCCATTCTTACCTCTATTTTACGCCATATCTTGCTGAGACTGACCTGATGTAGACAACAGCTTTACAAAATCTTTATATATATCATTGTTTGTGTAAAGTTGGGAAAAAGCCCCAGCAGCATTCTGGTGCGGCTCTGTTGCAATGCACAAGACTTTGATTTTATAAGTAGGCACACCGTATAAAATCAAACATCGTTTATACGGATACCCGCGAACTGTCAAAACTGGCGCGGTACAATTTCTTTTACAGACCTCATCAGTGAGTGACTCCTGCACCAAGTCTCGATCGCGACTGCGGACTCAGTGCACACTTTATGGCTTTTGGCAATATATATTTTTAAATATACGTCTTAAAATTTCCGACGCTGTACGATCGAGCTTTCGTAATTTGCTAACATACCCTTAGCTAGCTCCCTTTGAGCCAAAACTTTTACCTAAACCATTTTTTATATTACATGAACACCTCCCAAAACACTTTAAATCAGCCATTAGTTTCAGTCATCATACCAGCTTTCAACGCTGAAACTTTTATTGCTAGAACATTAGAATCTGTTTTATCTCAAACTTATCAAAACATAGAAGTTTTAGTAGTTGACGACGGCTCTACAGATACAACAGCCGAAATCGTCCAATCTTTTGCTCAAAAAAATAGCTGAGTCAGCTTATTCCAACAGTCAAATGCCGGCGTCGCCGTCGCTCGCAACCTAGCAATTGAGAAATCAAAAGGCGAATATATTGCTCCCATCGATGCCGACGATATTTGGTATCCGCAAAACCTAGAAAAACAAGTCGAATGCTTAATTAAATCAGAACCATCCGTAGGAATAGTCTATTCCTGGTCACTTGATATCAACGAAAAAGACTTATTCACAGGGGGTTTTACAACTCCACTGTCGAAGGAGAAGTATACAAAGCTTTAGTTTATAAATATTTTATGGGTAATGCTAGCTCATCTCTGATCCGCCGTATTTGTTTCGAGAGAGTCGGCGGCTACAATTGCCAATTGAAAGCCGAAAACGCCCAAGGCTGCGAAGACTTGGAACTTTTTATCCGCATCGCTGAGCATTATCAATTTAAAGTAGTGCCAGAATTTTTAGTTGGCTACCGACAGATTTCCAGCAGTATGTCTTGCAACTATGCAGCAATGGCAAAATCTCACTCTATAATTATGGCAGATGTCCGGGAGCGGCATCCTGAAATTCCTGCCAATATTTATCGCTGGTCTAGCAGCAGTTTTTATATATACAATTTAGCCGTTAAAAGCAACCGTAACGGCAACCATCGCAGTACATTATTCTGGCTATATCGAGCTTTTAGAGAAGATTCATTGATGACTCTTTTACGCCACAATTTGTACATTTTATCAATAGAAAGTATATTAAAAATAATACTTCCACCGCCAACTGGATCGGGGTTAGAGTTAAAACAAGCATCAGAATCGAGTGAGGGGACGACACTTGCTAGGATTGAGACGCGAACCAAAGTTCACAAAATACTGCCGTCGCAGGTATATGAAAGAATGCGGTTCAATAGTTTAGCCAATCCAAAATCTAAATAAACCCAACCTTGAAAAACCCGGTTTTTTGAATAAACCGGGTTTTTGAGGAAGCTAGAGGGCGCTTAATTCTGCCTGCTTGGTCGCTCAAGAATCAGGAAAGAGGGTTAAATAAAAAAATCTCAATTTTCCATGCTTCCTTCTTCCGACAGACATCGGACTGACATCCGTTACATCCGTTACATCCGTTACAAAATCCGTTGCCGAACTTCCTTCTTCCTTCTACTTAATCTCTCTAAGCGTGAGAAGCTGTAGCAGTTTGAGCTTTCGGCTGCTGACCGTCTGGCGAAAGGGACTCCCCTTCAATAAACGATCGCAACATCCAAGCCATTTGCTCGTGCTGTTCCATCAAACCCGTCAAAAAGTCTGCGGTTCCGTCATCCTTAAACTCTTCACCGCACTGTTCGACGTGTTGGCGGAGATTGCGAATAATCAGTTCGTGGTCGTCAACTAAACGCGATACCATTTCCGTAGCCAAAGGCAAATCGCCGATATGTTCTTGAATCGAGCCGTACTTCAGAAAACCCTCAGCAGTACCAATTGGATAGCCACCTAAAGTTCTCACCCGTTCAGCCATAGCATCGATATTTAGTGTTAACGCCTGATAGTGTTCTTCCCACAACTGGTGGAGCGATCTAAACTGTGGGCCAACTACATCCCAGTGATACTTTTTGGTTTTGATTAACAGCAGATAAGCATCTGCCAGGTCGTGATTCAATAGTTCGATAACGCCTGCACGTTGCTCGTCAGATAGACCTATGTTTAACTTACGCATTGAAAATTGTTCCTTCAAATCTAACTTTACATTTATTAGAACAAATTACGCCAGCAACTTACATCAACCCAGAGGACGATCGAAGACGATCGCACTTTAGTAAAATATCTGCATTTAAGGTTAAAGTAATCGCAATATAGATACCCTTAGATAGATGCCATGAAACTTATTGTTCTGGAGTGCCTTTGGTTGGCAAACACAGGGAGGGGGCTGCAGGTAATCCCCCGCTCAATCCCGCTAGAGAAAAAGGCTGCACTCTGATTGCTAGTAAAAATCAAGGAATTTATGTCCCAGTTAACCAACATCCCACAGAATTAAGTGTGTGGGCTGCTTTAATTGACGGCATAGGGGACTTGGAATTAAATATAACCCCAGTTATCCTAGAAGGCTAGGAAACAGATTTTCTGACATGAGCGGTGCTGACCGACACTTTTTCGCTAACAAATGCTAACAAACGTATAAGTTAAGAGAGTCTCTCAACAAAGGCGTGTCAACCAATG